>PXSX01000184.1 GCA_003022655.1 Bacteroidetes bacterium QH_1_64_81
GCCACGTACACGGCGGTGTCCACGGTAATGAGCTGCGACAGGTCCTGGACCTGACGCGTGATGAACGGAACGACCGACGTGACGGTCACCGAGATGGCTGCCAGGAGCCCCGCAAACGAGAGCAGAATGGCGGGCACCCGACCGAGGCCGAGGCCCTGAATGCGATCGACGAGGGGCCGGAGCAGATACGCCAAGATGCCCCCGACGGCGAGGTACAGCACGATGCCGGCGAAGTACCAGAGCATCCACCCGACGGTCGCCACGGCGGCGGCCCCGAGCACGAAGCGGACGATTCGGTCGAGCGTGAAGGCAGTGGGGGCGTCTTCTGCAGAGCGGGAAAACGGCCTCGTCGGCGGCGCGGCGCGCCGGGAGGAGCCCCCCTCCGGCACCGGCGTGTTCTCGTCCGTCGAAGCGGTCTCCCCGTCGGCAGCGGGCACTCTCTCGCGAGGTGTGGAAGACGGATCGGGGCCGTCGGGCATGGAGTGCAGCGACGTCTGTAGAAACGAACGTGCGGGATGCCTTGGGGCCGCGTGGCGTCGGCCATTTAACGGAGCGAATCCTCGTTACGGGTCCCATCCCGCTCCAGTTCGTCGAGGATGGGTCGGATCGTGTTGGACGTGAAGCCGCGGCGGCGGAGATAGCGGTACATCTTCTGCCGACGGCGCCGCGGATCGTCCTCTCCGGCCAGGCGCGGCCACCGTTTCTCGGCGTGGGTCCAGGCCGCCGCCGTCACGTCTACCTCCGCAAAGAGCTCGTCGACTGCCGCGTCCGCCAGGCGCCGGTCCACGCCGCGTTCTGTGAGCTCCCGCCGGATGCGTACCGGCCCGTACTTCTTGCTGGAGAAGCGGTTGTGCGCGTAGTCGTGGGCGTACGCCTCGTCGTCGAGGTACTCCAGTTCGTAGAGGCGAGCGATGACGTCCTCAATGACCGGGGACGGAACGTCTTCCTGCCCGAGCTTTCGGCGCACCTCCTCCTCCGTGCGCGGCTTGTACGCGAGGTAATCGAGCGCCGCCTGCTTCGCGTCCACGTATTGCTCGTCCCGTTCGAGCTCGCGAACCCCCTCGGGCGTAAGGGTTGCGCCCACCTGCAAGGAATGCTTTACCACGAGGTCTTCGTGGATCCCGAAAGCAAACTCGCCGTCGAGATAGACGGACACCCGATCATCGTTGTGGACCTGAGATTCGAGACGTGTAATCGTTCCGCTCGTCGCAGCGTCCGGCATTTCGCGGAAAAAGGTTTGCCGTCAAACAGACATTTCGTATTGCGGATCTCGGGACACGTCTCACGTTCCACGTCTTACGTTCACGTTTTACGCATCACGCAACACGAAATACGCAACACGAGACGAGCCAAAGGCGACTCACGAGGTAAATACGCAACGAGTCGCGCCTGGATTCCCCATCGGAAAACGCAGACCCTCTAACGGGACCAACACTGCTCGCCCCCCGCCGTGACGGCGTCCCGCAGGGAATCAGTGGCCACCGCCGTGGCGATGCCAAGTCCCCCGTCGACGTTGGAGATAGGCTCGCGGCGCTCCGGGTCGCCCCGGCTCCGGGCAAAGGCCGCAAACGACGTGTCCCCCCGCGTGAGGGTGACAGTGAGATCGTGCCGGGGAAACGCCGAGGTACTGTCCTCTACGGGCACCGCGTAGACGCCCGTCCATGCTCTCTGGCCCTCCTGGCGACGGAACTGGTCTTCGCGCCGCACGTCGACAGGCTGCAAAAAAAAGTTGACGACACGGGACGCGGACTCGGTCGTGTCGGGATTGAGCTGGGGCCGCACCCAGTGCATCGTGTCCTCTCCCGCCACCAACTGGTCCGCCGGCCAGTGCAGCGACACGTCGACTGGATAGAGGTAGCCCTGCTCGGCTGGGATGTCGAGCGAGTCGCGGCGGAGGGAATCGACGCGAATTGTCTGAACCGGCTCCGGAGGCACCTCGACGCACACCTCGCTCAACTTTATCGGAGGCGGGGTCGTGCCTCGAGCCTGTGCTTTCTCGCCCTGCCACCGGGCCGAGAGACGCCATGGGACCCGATCGGGCACGTTCCCGACCTCCGAGACGGGCACGTACCGGCCAGGGCGATGGTCGGATTCCTCGTACGATACGAGCTGCCCATCGAGAACGAGCTCAACGGTGCCTCCCTGCGCTGCGTTTGCCCGTCGGTCACCCGGATCGTTCAGAGAGCGCGTCTGCCGGAGCGTGATTGTGGGGAGGGGACGGTCGGTCTTCAGAAAGCCGACGGCGGACCGCGGACCGCCGTTTCTCGGTGCTCATCAGCGGTCAGCCGTCCGCGGTCTGGGGTCGTCGCACATCCAGGCAGCGCTTCCTCGGTCAACTCACAGCATTGATATGCGACCCAATCTTCAACCCCTCACAACTCCATCTCCAGTTCCAGGAGCGGAAGGAGCGGAAGTCCACGCTGGCGATTCACGTTGACTCCCGTGTCCGTAGGCTGATACGTCTGGTCGAGAATGTTATTACGACCGGTCGCATTGTAGACGTTCAGGGTGGCCGTCCAGTCCGCAGAAAGCAGCTGGAATCGATACCCCACCGTGAGGTCCATGCGGAGATAGGGGGGAAGCCGACCATTGTTCACCCGTGGACGATGCAGATACGTCGTGGGCGCCGTCTCCGTCGGGTCCCCCAAGCGGTAGCGGGCCACCGGCACGGTCGTTGGGTACCCGCTGCGCCACTCAGCAGCGATCGTCGCATTCCACGCTCCGCCCTCCCACCCAAGGGTGGTACGCATGGAAAGGGGCACGTCGAGGCTGGAGGGTCGCCAGCGCAGTCCCGACGACTGTCGGGACGGGGTCCGCATGAACGTCCGGCCGGCACTCATCACGAAACGGGCCCTCCATGGCGGTTGCTCGAAGACGGTACTAAACTCAAGGCCAAAGGCCCGCTCGGTGGCGGTCACGTACTGCCCGAGCAGCGCGCCCACCTTGATGCCCGGCCCTTCGATGTCGTCTTTCTCCTGAAAAGCATCGGCGGGCACCAGGGTGTTGCGCGTCTCTCGCGCGTACGCGCCGACCTCCAGGCTCCATCCCGGCTGCAGTTGGGTCTGTGTCCCGAATCCGACCTGCCCCCCCACCGCAGGCTGTACACGGTCGCTCGACGGAACCCACCGGCTCGACACTAGATCGTACACGAGGGAGTGCCGGTCGCGGAGGCGGTGTAGATACTGCACGTGTATGCCCGCACTCCCCTCAAGAGCGAGCCACCGGGGATGCACCACATACTGCGCGTTCAGTCGGGGCGCCAGGTGAACGTGATTGCCGTCACTGAAGTAGCTGGCCCGCACTCCCGGCTCCACGGTCCACTGAGGCGTAGGGGTCCAGGTGTCCTGCAGGTAGCCGGCCACCTTCACGGCATTCAACCGACTCTCCTGCGCTTGGCGCGTACTCGTGCCCCCGGAACGCTGGAGTTCGCTACCGAGCGTGCTCTCAAATTGGAGGGCCGACACTTGTACCCCTCCCGCCAGGACGTGACTCACCGAGTGGTGGTAATCGACGTGCATTTTGAGCCCGGCGTCGGACAGCCGGACGCGGTAGTCGGAGGACAGGGAGGCGGTCGTCGTTGGCTGCACGAACGACGCCTCCTGGGCACGATACCGGGAATAGTACGCCGTCGTGGTCACGAACGTCTCGTCCCCGACGAGGTATCGATGCTGTCCGCTGAGCACCCGATTGTCCCAGTTTTGAGCGACCTCAAACAACAGATCGGCCGGGCGGAGCCACGACGAGAGGTCCAGCGAAAGATCGAAGGGGAGGCGAAGGTCGAGGTCGTCTCGGCCGTGGTAGTAGCTCAGGGAGAGACGGTGGGTTTCTCCGAATCGGTGCGTAAGCTTCGCGCTGGTGTCGAAGAAGTAGTACCCCGTGCGCAGCGTGTCCCGTCGGCCGTTTGTGCCGGTGACGGGATGCTGACGCCCAATTAGTCTGTCCAGGTAGGAGCGCCGCCCCGACAGCATGAACGAAGTGGAGGGCGTCAGAGGGGTCTCGATCCGAAATCGTCCGCTCAGCACGCTGAGTGCCGCCGCGGCTTTCGGCGCTTGGCGGCTTCCGTCTTTCATCTGGGCGTCGAGCACGGACGAGAGACGTCCACCATACTCTACGGGGAACGTTCCCCGGTAGAGGTCCGTCGAGTGAAGCGTTTTGGTCTGGAACGTTGAGATAAGGCTAAAGGCGTGCCACGGGTGGTAGACGGGCGCCCCGTCGAGCAAGTAGAGATTCTGATCGGGATTGCCCCCCCGAACACTGAGCCCGCCGCTGGTCACGCCCGACTTTCGGATTCCCGGGGTCCACTGGAGGGCCCGAAACAGGTCCGGCTCTCCAAGCGAGGGCAGACGATCGAGCTGGTCCAGCGCGACTGCCATCATGCCAGGCAGCCGTTCGCCCTCATCGATGCTCGTCGATCCCGCCTCCACGACGACCCCCTCCGACTCGATGGGCGTTTCGGTCAGGGCAATGCGGACGGGGTCCTGCCCAGCCGTGAGCGTCGTATCCACGCTCTGGTATCCGAGGTAGGAGATGCGCACCTCGTAAGCCTCGGGGGGAAGATTGGGGACGACGAAATATCCGTCCTGATTGGTCGTGGCGCCGGCCGTAAGCTCTGTGAGATGCACGTGGGCCCCGGGCAGTCGCTCTCTGGTTTCCGCATCGAGCACGTATCCGTTGAGGGGGACCCGGGACGTGTTCTCCTCGTTCTGCTCGGGAGACGCGACTACGAGCACGTACTGACCACGGCGCACGCGCTCGGCCCGCACGCCGGTCCCGGTGAGCACACATTCAAGTGCAGCGGCCCGGTCGGAGCCGTCGTACGTGCAGCTCGTGGTTCGGTCCCGCACGAGCCGATCGGCGTAGACGAGGTCGAGGTTGGTCTGAGTGCGGACCTGATCGAGGGCCGTCTCTAAGGCCGCGTCACTCACGCGGATTTCGATGGGCGCCTGTGCCCGGACGTTCGTACTGCCAAGGGCCCCCACCCCAACCAGCGCAATGATGATCACAAGCAAAGGACGCGGCACGGGCGTCGCTGGGGAGAGCCGGAGAGAAAGGCGAGCAGTGTCTTACTCTCCGTCCGCGCCTTCGTTCGGGCGTGAGAAAATGAAGAGGGACCGGCGGCAGGACGTATCGAGTCCGCCCGCAGGGAGGCTCGGCCTCCGGAAATGGATGTGGAGGCCAGCGCCTCTCAGAAATACAGTTGATCGCCTTATTCCCAGCGCGACACGGTCCGTCGCTATCTGCCCCGAGAACGCGTCCTCAGGAGCCAGGCACAAGCTGGTAGGTGCCGTTTTCCGTACGCACCTCCGCCCCAAGCGTGCGGGCGATCGTCTCGAGAACCTGCGATACCGGCTGCTCGCGCTCGAAGGTGCCCGTGACCGACTCCTCGGCCAAGGCCGGCGCCACTGTGACGGAAACGTCGTAGTGCGCACCCAGGCGCTGAGCTATCGTTTTGGTGGGCACCGACCGGAAGACAAACAACCCGGTCCAGTTCAGCGCCTGGGTAAGGTCCGCAGGCTGGGGAGCCGACGGGGCCTGCCCGTGCCGGACTGTACTGCGCTCCCCCGGACTCAGCACCACGGACTCAGACTCTGCTTCGTCGCCCGGTTTCACCTGCACGCGTCCTTCCACGAGCACCACTTCGGTCGTGTCACTCCCTGCCGCGACGCCGAACTGTGTGCCGAGGACCTCCGTCCGTGCCGCCGGCGTGTTTACGACGAACGGGGCGTCGTCTCGGCGTACCACGTCGAAGTAGGCGCGCCCCCGTGCTAGCTTGACGTGTCGGTCCTCCGCCGTGCTCATCCCCGGGCCGTAGGTCAGCGTGGCTGCGCCCACGAGGCGGGCCGTTGAGCCGTCTTCAAACTCCACCACTCGCTGTTCATCGGCCCCGGCCGTCACGGTGGTCCGCGACGCCTCCCCCGGCCCGTAGAAAATCGCCAACACGGCGGCCCCAATGAGGAGAGCGGCCACCGTGAGCCGCCACGCCCAACGACGCCCGGCCTTCTTCTCTCGAGATTGGGCAGGCCGTCGGGGGGATCGTTCGTCTCGGTCGGGGTGAGAGCGGCGCTCCGCAGCCTCTGCCCCGACGCGGGTCTCCTCCTGATGCTGCGCCCACACCGTCTCAAAGTCGGCGCGCTCGTCCTGAATGCGCTCGACGACCCGTTCAAGGGCCGGAACGGCCTCAGTGGCCTCGGCGATCTCGTCGCGGGATCAGGAAGACGCTCCTGAAGACGATCTCGCAGTTCGGCCCGCACATGCCGCCAGCGCGCCCACCCCTCGGCCAACTCCGGATCCTCGTCAAGCCGCTTCCGCAACGCCGCCCGTTGCTCGGGCGTAGACTCGTCTTCGAAAAGAAGCGGATCGTATCTGTCGTCCATCGTCCTGTGTGAGCGTGTCCGTCAGCACGAAAAACCGATCCCAAAATCCGTCAGCGCCGTGTCGGAATTTGGTCGGCTTTGGTCGAAAGTACGGGGATTGAGCCGCCCTCTCCGCAGGGAAAGTAACAGCCGGGAAACTTCGGCTATAGTCCAAAAAACCAGAAGAGAATCAGCAGGGCACTCAGCGCCTCTTTCATGGTTTCGAAGGCTCGCTTGACCTGCATCTTAACCGCCGCTTCGGTGGTATCGAGCATCTGAGCGATTTCGCGGTAAAGATACCCGTACTCGCGGAGCTCCATAATGCGCCGCGCCTTGGGGGTTAGGGCCTCAAGCGCTTTTTCGACGTCCACGTGGGCACTCCGATCCTCCGGCTCCGTCGACCGTCCCAGGGGCAGATCAGGATCGCGCAGGCTCTCTTTCATGTCGTAGCGCCCCCGGTAGTAATCCTGCAACTCAAACAGTGCCGCCTTCATGGCGAACGACTTCAGGCTGCCTGGCTTCTTGAGGTCGTCGAGGCTTTCGTGAATGCGCACGAGCGTGTTCTGCACCAGATCGTCTACGTCGGTCTCGGCCCCGATGCGTTTGATGAAGTAGCCCCGGAGGATGGGCTCCAGCCGACGGAGCAGCCCATTCCGGGCCTGCTCATCGCCGTTTTGGGCCTCACGAACGCGGTCCGGATCGAACGCTGTCTCAGGCATAGACGAAGAACGTACCGGCGAGGGTGTGCGGACAATGAACTGAGTGGACGCCTCTCCCCTTGACCAAAAACTCGCCCCCCTGACGGCGAACTGATGGGCCTCCGCTCCGTATAGAAGACGGTTCTCCTGACCTTACGGGAGTTCCTGCATCAGGGGGACGCTCTGAAGACCTTTGTAATGCTCCGAGACCAACGGCTCCGGCATACGTCCGTCCGGTCTCCTCTTTGATCCGTTTCACTCCCCCCTGCAGGCGATTCAGGGGTAGGCTATGCGGCCGATCCTGAGCGTCTTGCATCGCAAACACTGTCCCACTCAATCTTCTGCACGACTATGAGTCTGTACGATCTGCACGACGCAACGCTTAACGACATGGAAGGGGAGGGGTTCGCCTATTCCGAAAAAACTGTGTACGGCAAGGCCTACAAGGGAGTGTTCTTTGGGGAAGACTCAGTGGAGGTGACGGACGTGGTGAGCACGCCCTCGGGTGAGCGCGCCGATTTTGTGGCCACGGAGAAGCCGTAGGCGATGGTCCTGTCGGCGTAGACGCCGGTCTGAGGTCTGGTCCAAGATGGAGGAGGCTAGGTTCGTTCTTGGGGCCGGTCTCCCTTTCTTTTTCCAGCGACCAGCTACGCGGTCACCACCCCGGATTCGGGCGGGTCTGCTCCGAGGCTTCTGCCCGGGACGCCGTGTCCCCCTCCGGATACGAGACCACCTCCAGTCGTACCTCCACGACTCCTTCTCGAATCATCTCAATTCGCTGGGCAGCAGCCTTCGAGAGGTCGATGATGCGTCCACGCTTGAACGGGCCGCGGTCGTTGATTCGGACGACCACGGAGGGGGCCTCTGCGTGGTCGACTCGCGTCACCCGA
>PXSX01000185.1 GCA_003022655.1 Bacteroidetes bacterium QH_1_64_81
GTCGTCCCGCCGCACGTCGTAGAAGGCGTACTCGCCCATGTTGTCGAACGTCACCTCCTTCAGGAAGCGGGCGGGGACGATCTGGTCGGTGTCGATGTCATTTCCTCGTATCGGGACGCCCGGTCCCTGAATCTGAGAGACCACTTTGTCTTTGGCGGTGCTCATGGTGAGGTTCGTGATGCGTGAAACGTGAATCGTGATTTCATGGTCGTGACGTTTGAGTCGTGGAAAGAGCAGGTGCCAGATGAGATTCGGAAGGACCCGCTCTGGGAAATCGAAGTCTACCGGTTGAGTCTATTTGCTTCGGACGTATGCTGGCGGGACGCCGGGACCCTGCGAGAAGAACGCCGCACGCGCTCGTTGGCTGATCAACTCTATCGGTCTGTTGGATCGATTAGTGCGAATGTCGCCGAAGGATTTTTGAGAGGGACGGGAAAAGACCGTGCCCGCTTTTACGAGTATGCGCTGGGATCGGCTCGGGAAAGTCGGGACTGGTATTTTAAGGGACGGTTTGTGCTTGGCGAAGAGGTCGTGGCCCATCGTCACGATCTGATGACGCAAATCATTCGATTGCTGCTCGTGATGGTCCCGGAACAACGCGGCGGCGAAATTCGAGAACCAGATCCCTCGTGATGGTCCCGGAACAACGCGGCGGCGAAATTCGAGAACCAGATCCACACTATGAGGCCTCCGAATCTAGCGAAGCCGACCTTCTCGAAAATATTCCCTTCTCGGACCGTGAAGCGTGATTGAGAAGCAACCCGTCCTCTCACTCATCACGCATCACTCATCACGAAATTACAGCAGCGTCCTCACGTCTGTCACCTCCCCTTCTACGGCAGCGGCCACGACCATCGCCGGGCTCATCAGCACCGTCCGTCCGTCCTTGCTGCCCTGGCGCCCAATGAAATTGCGGTTGGAGGACGAGGCGCAGAGTTCGCGGCCCTGGAGCTGATCCGCATTCATCCCGAGGCACATCGAGCAGCCGGCCCCGCGCCAGTCGAACCCGGCTTCGCGGAAGGTGTCGGCCAGGCCCTCGTCCTCCGCCTGCTGCTTCACGCCCTGCGAGCCGGGCACCACCATCGCCCGCACGTCGTCGGCCACCGGGCGTCCAAGGCGCTCCAGGAGCGACGCCGCCTCGCGGAGGTCGGTGATGCGCGCATTGGTGCAGGAGCCGAGGAAGGCGACATCCACGTTCACCCCCTCCATCGTGCGCCCGGGCCGCAGGTCCATGTGATCGAGCGCCTTCTGGGCCGTGGCGCGGTCGCCGGCGTCCATGGTGTCCGGGTCGGGGATCGGCTCTGAGATGCCGAGGGCCTGCCCCGGCGTGATGCCCCACGTTACCATCGGCTCGATGGCGGAGCCGTCGAACGTAACTTTGTCGTCGTACGTCGCGTCGGGGGCGGAGCGGACGTCCTGCCAGCAGTCGATGGCCCGCTCCCAGGCCGCCCCGCTCGGCGCGTGGGGACGCCCCTTCATGTACTCGAACGTCGTGAGGTCGGGGTTGACGTA
>PXSX01000186.1 GCA_003022655.1 Bacteroidetes bacterium QH_1_64_81
CACGTACCGCTCGTGGGTGACGATCAGGCAGCGCTCCGGCGGCACGAGGCCCTGGAGCCGCGCGACGGTGTTCTGGATGAGCGTCCCGTCGCCGAAGACGTCGAGGAACTGCTTGGGGTGCTCCTTGCGGCTGGCGGGCCAGAAGCGAGTGCCGATGCCTCCGGCCATGATAACGGCGTACTTCATGTGGCTGAAAGTCGGATCAAGGAACGAGCGATACCCCTAACATAGCGAACGACGACGGAAGAAGTGAAGCGGGTCGCCGGAACGCGGAGCAATCGTGTGTGAGAATTCGAGCTGGGTTGGAACCGCATCGTCTCGTAGATCCCGAAACGTGCCGAACGGAGTGCCACGTACATCTCGTGTAGCCAGTCTGAAGCTGATAGGGCAATGCTGACGAAGATCAAAAATTACATTGATGCGGTTACAAGCCGTACCGAACGGGAACGGAAAATTCGGAGAAGGGGTGGGGGCGGGACAACCTACGTGTATACTCTCCGCGACTTTGAGCGTCAGGAATGCATTTTCGTTCACGTCCCGCGGGCGGCCGGGACGAGCATCTGTCAGGCGCTGTTCGGCCATAACGCCGGGGGACATAAAACCGTCCGGGAGTACGAGCACATCTTCGGTGAGACGTTTTGGGATTACTTCACGTTTTCGTTCGTGCGCAACCCCTACGCCCGGCTCGTTTCGACGTACGAATACCTCCGGAAAGGCGGCCATCCGGCTTGGCCGAGCAACCGGGAATTCGGGGAGCAGGTCATCGGAGCGTACGACGGATTCGGGTCGTTCGTGCTACAGTGGCTTCGACCAGAAAAAACTGAGTGGCCCCTCCCCCACTTCTATCCGCAAACGCATTTTCTGACGCTGGACGGCGAGCTGGCCGTCGACTATGTGGGGCATGTCGAGACCATCGAGGAGGATTTCGCTGCGGTTTGTGGCCGTCTCGGGGAGGTCCCAGAACTGCCCGAAGTGAACAAGACGCCCGGGGAGCGGGCGCCCTTGGCGTCCTACTATGACGCCGACGCCGTTATCCAGCGGGTCCAGGAGGTATATGACGCAGACTTCGAGCACTTCGGGTACCTCCGGAACGTCGAAGAGGCCAACGTTCCTCCAGAGAGCAGGTAGTCGATGGTGGCCAGGGGCCACAGGCACCCTCACGGGGGGAGGAGGGGATGATCCCGGGAGAGGACGGTGCGGATGCCCTGGATCAGTCCCCGGAGGGCCGCGGTGCGATGGAGGGCCGAGGAGGTGAGGAGGGCAAAGAGACGACCGGTGAGACTCCACCAGTATGCTGGGTGTGGAGCATCGAAGTGCTTCTCCACGAACCAGCGGCGGTGCACGGTAAGGGCATGGCCGTATCGCTCGGCGTCAAATCGGTTGCGGGGCGAGCGCCGGTGGGTAAGGCGAGCCTCGGGCTGCACGACGAGCTGCGCCTGCCGATGGATCCGGTAGGACAGGTCCAGGTCTTCGAGCATCGAGTAGCCCGTGAGATTCTTATCGAACCGATGCTGGTCGAGGAGGGAACGCCGATACGACGAGGAGCATCCGCTCAGCCATTCCGTCTCCTGGAGGCCGTTCCCGTCGCTCGGCGTCGGATGCTGCGCGCTCGTGGCGTATCCAGACGGCAATACGTGCCCGGCACTGGGGTGACTCAGGAGAAATAGGCGCCGGAGTCTCTCCACGACGGACGAGGTAGTGTCGTCTGAATGCGTCACGATCACACCTCCCGCCCCGCCGACGTCTGAGTCTCTTCGGAAAAGTCTCGACAGGGCTTCGAAGTAGCCCGGGTGCACCGTCACGTCGTCGTCGATGAAGTGTACGATCTCGACGGACGAAGGCAGGTGGTCGATCGCCGCGTTTCGCTGCCGGGCCAGCGAGGGCATGTCGGTGTACGGCCAGTGCACACTCGGAAGCGAGTCGAAGTCCTCGATTAGGGCCCGGGTCCGAGTTCGGGCGGCCGCGTCACTCGCATCGACCACCGCGAGCAGGAGGTCGACCGACGGCGGGTGGGCCGCGATGCTGTCGAGCGTCCGTTCCAGTTCATCGGGGCGGTTTCGCGTGCAGATCACGACCGCTTCCGACGCTTTGGGAAGAGATGAGGACATGAGAACGCTCGCTACATGCGAGATGGATCGGTACAAAAGGCGTTGAACATGGGGGCGGAGCGGGGCGTTGGGAGAACAGCGCAGACAAGTTAGACAAGCGGACCGAGAGGCGCACATCGTTTTGGGTTGAGCGTCTTGTGTTAAGAGTTGAGTGTTGCGCGTTCGGGGACAAAACGTGAAAGGCAAGGGACGCAGTGCGGGGAGCGACGCACGATAGAAAAGGGGGAAACTGGTGATGTGTAAAACGCAAGAAGAAATTCACGCATCCCTCCTCACGCATCACGCCGGTGGGGAGCGGTGTGGATCAGGCATTCCGAGAACGGGTTCTCGAGAACGGGTCCACTGAGTCATGGCATCCACTTCTCGGCGTCGGATCGTGCACGTGACGACGGTGCACCATCCGTTTGACCCGCGCATCTTCTACAAACAGCTCGCCTCGCTCCGCGACGCAGGGTTCGACACGCACCTCATCGCGCCCCACGAGCGCTCCGAAAGCGTAAACGGAATTCCCATCCATGCGCTGCCGATCCCTTCAAGTCGGGGCGCCCGGCTTGCTCTTCCTTCCTGCTGAAACGGACGATCGGCGTCCGGGTCGTCTACGACATGCACGAGAACTACCGCTCGAAGGGAGCACTGCTGGGGCGAGGGCTCCGGGCGCTGGAGCGGTGGGCATTCCGGTGGGTCGACCACGTGCTGCTCGCCGAGGAGAGCTACCGGTCGATTGTGGAGGACCACGCGGTGCCCCACACCTACATCGCCAACTACTTTCGCCCAATCGGGGACGAGGATCCGGTGGACGCCGTAGAGATCAGCGAGACGCCGACGCGCCTCCTCTACACCGGCACCCTCTCTGACAGCCGCGGCCTCCGCACGATGGTGGACCTCGCCGCGCAGATCCGGCACGACGACCGGCCCGAGACCCTCGACCTGGTGGGCGTGTGTCACCGCGACCACCTACGTTCGGCCTTCAGCCATGCCGCCGCACTACCGCCGGGCCGACGTGGGACTGGCCCTTTGCGAACCGCACCCCAACCACATGGGCTCTCTGCTTACGAAGTTCTACGAGTACCTCCACTACGGCCTGCCCATCATCTGCTCGGACTTTCCGCGCTGGCGGCGCTTCGTGGAGCAGCACGCGTGCGGCGCCGTGGTGCCGCCGGGCGAGCCGGGGGCTGTCCTCGACGTGCTCGACGCGTGGCAGGCCCACCCGGAGCGGTACCGAGAGTGCGCCGAGAATGCCCGCGCCGCGGCCCCGAAGTACCGCTGGGAGACGATGAGCGAGCGCCTCGTGAACCTTTATCGTCGTTTACTTAACGACAGCAGTCCCAAAGAACCTGTCACCGGATCACGCTGATCTTTTCGACGTCGCCTCGGAACGTCGACTCCTCTCCCTCGATGCGGACCCGGTAGAGATACACGCCCGTTGCCACCCGGTCCCCGTCTTCGTCGCGGCCGTTCCAGCGCAGCGTATTCCAGCCCACGCGCAGCGGATCATCGAGGTCGCTCTCGTCGAACTGGCGCACTAGGCGCCCAGACAGGGTGTAGATGCGCAGCGTAAAGTCGCGGAGCGCCTCGTTCTGCCCGCCTTCAACCCGGAAGGCGAAGGTCGTGTGGGTGTTCATCGGGTTGGGATACGGGTATAAGTCCTTAATGACCTGCTCCTGCTGGATGCGGAAGCTCCCCTGGTACGGCTCAATCTTGTTTCCCCGTGCATCCTCGGCCTCTACCTTCAGCGTATACGTCGAGTCCCGCATCGGCAGGTCGGGCTCGAAGAGCAGCCGCACCTCGGTGCTGCCCGAGTCCGGCGGCACGAACGCCAGCGCGTCGCTGGTAAAGGGGATGCGTTGAAAGAGCGACCCGAGTCCTGGATCGCGTTCCGGAAGCCCGCCCTTGAGGTACACGTCGACGTGGCTCGTGTCGTCAAGGGTGAGGTTCGGGTTGTTGTCGCTAATAAGGATTTCAAGGGTTGGCTGTGTGGAGACGAACGGGAGCTGGGGGGCCTGGAAGGATTCGTCCTCGAAGGTGGGGGGGACTTCGCGCCCGTTGGCCAGCCGTAATCAAATTATTCCCCGAGAACTCCGTAGTCGAAAAGGCCAGCGAGGTAGTGTCCCGGCCGCCGTTGGGAGCGAGGGCCGAAAGGGTGTCGGTCAACAGGGTGGTGGTCGTGTTCGAGGCATCCTGCAGGGTGACGCGTGCCCGAACGGGCGTGCTCGCCACCGGGCCAAAGTTGACGACCGGAATGGAGGCGGAGACCCGTTCGCCCTGCAAGAGGGTGTCGGGAACGGCGCCCAGGCGGGACGGATCGACGGCGAGTTCAGGGACGCCCGTATAGGATGCGCTCCACTCATTGAGTTGAGGGGCCGTACGATTCGTCGAGTCGGTGAGGGTGGCGCGGAAATGAAGGCGAGGGTGCTCCTGCGCATCGATGGCGGAGAGGGATCGCTCCCCCGAAGGCCCGCTGAGATCGTCGATGAGGATCGTCGAGTCTGCGGCGAGGACATCGAGCGAAATCATGTCCTCGGCGTCCGGAGCCGTGCCGCTCCAGCGGAGCGAGTCCCAGTCGCTGGCCGGCCCGATCCGGGACGAGATCGTGGTGCCGGAGGCGTGCGAAAAGGAGGGCTCCGACTCGAGATTGATCTCATTCACCTCATCGGCCTCCGAGGGCGGGGACACGCGCTCGACCGTTTCGCCGGAATGTCCTTTCCGCGTCTTCATGGCCCAGACGTACCGGTACGACAGTGTGTCGATGGCCGCTGAGCCCAGGTTTGCAAACATCGACTTCACCTCGTCCGGGATCGACGCGTCGCTTTGGCGGGCGAGGTGTCGGGTTCGCACGAACACGTAATCGCCCTCTTCCGGCACGTCGTCGAGAAACGACGCAAGGGCGTCGATGGCCTCCTGCTGGTCGCCCACGTCGTCCTCAAGGTCGTCTCGGAGGTCGTACGTTGGAAACGACTCACTGGCCCGCACTTCGCCGCTAGTGCCATCGAGGACGAGCACCCCGAATCCGAGCTGCAGGTACTCGTAACGCATGGTGCCGTCGACAATAAATCCGTTCACGCGAGATCCCTGCCCCCGCTCGGAGAAGGTCAAAACGTCCCGGCTGTATTCATTAAACCTCCACGAGCGACCCGTGCGCCGGAGTCGTGAATTCTCGTTTGCCGAAAAAAGCTGGTCGCGCTGGAGCCACGATCGCTCGGGGACAGTTGGGGCGATGGTGAAGCGGGCCGTTCGCCAGGTGTCCGCGTCGGTGTCCGCCAGTCGGGCGCGCCAGTAATAGGTTTCATTTTCGGAGAGGCCGGACGGCTGCCACGTGCCACGGAGATCGTTGATCTCACGCTGCACCTCCCGGCGGGCCGGCGACGAGAAGTCGGGCACCGTGTCGAGCTGAAGCACGACCGGAACCCGGTCCGTGGCCTGCCCGGAAACCGTGAATTCGAGCGAGGGCTCCTCGGACGTCACCGTGCCGAAGTCGGTGGGGGAGAGGAGCGCGACCCCCGTGTCGAACACCACCTGCGTGCGCTCGGCCGTGTTGTTCGTCTCGTTGGCCTCGTCGTATTCGTTGTCGAGATCGACGGTGACACGGAACGTGTTGGGCCCGATGGCGCGCTCGTCCAGGGGGAACGAGAAAGAGAGTGTCTTTTCGAGCCGAAAGCGGTCGATCCGGCGCGTGCGCTGGGTAATCGTCCCGTCGGGGCGCTCCCACGTGAGGCGGGCGGTCACGCTGTCGGACGGGATGAGACCTCGATTCTGGAGGCGGGCCGTCACGGTCAGTTCGTCGGAAGGCACCGGGACCGTCGGGTCGGTGGCGATGAGGTCCGACGACACGTGGAGGTCGGGCTGGGCGGGGAGAGCCATGTTCGTGGCCGGGTCCCCCAGCAGCCCGTACTGCAAAAGGTGCTTTACGTAGAAGTCGCTATTCCCAAAGTCGGCGTTGATCTCGGCCTTGGCCGATCGGATGGCTTCGCCCAGCACCCGCATGGTGTCGACGAAGACGCGCTGGACGAGAGCGTCGTTGATGCGGGCGGACGGAATGAGGTTGCCCAGGGCCGACTCGCCGAAGTGGGCAATGCCGCCGTTCAGCGCCCCGTCGCGCGGCGTGCCGTCGGGCCGCACGGAGCCCACGACGAGCTGCTCGCCCAGGGACGGGGCACTTTTTTCCTCGAATCGACCCCCGGCGAAGGAGCCGGTGCGGCAACCCAGGGAGATGACGATGGGCAGGCGCCCGGCATTGTCGAACTCCGACGGGGGATCGGTGACGATCTCCCACGTTTGGGCGGCGGAGTGGCCAAAGTAGTTGAGCCAGCCGGCCCCCCGCTTCAGGTCGACGGCGAGCGAGTCTTGAAAGGTGTCGTCGAGGGGCGCGTTCGCCTTTTTGTAGTACCGAATCGTGTCCGCTCCTGTGTGCACGGGCACCGGATCCCCGTCGATGGTCGCCACCGTGTCCGCCGCGATCTCGCCCCAGCGATTGGAGTAGAACTGGAGCTGATTCTGTTCGCTCTCGTTCGTGCCCCCCGCGAGGAGGAGCATCCGCTTCTGCCACCGTTCGAGCGGGGCCGCTTCGTAGGTCTGGAGTTTTTCGACGAAGAGCTCGCCCTGGGCCACCGACCGGACCGGGATGCGGCCCACGGCCAGGAGCTCCGACCAGTCGTTGGGGCCGTCGCTCTGCATGGCGTACCACCCGTCCGACGGGGCGTAGCCGAAGGAGGGCACGCTCCACTCGGGATAAATCGTGTCGACCGACCCGTCGCGGATGGGGTACTGGGCGTCCCCGAAGATGGCGAGGAAGCGGGGGGCGGAGCTCCACTCCTGGGTCGCCCGGAGAAAGCGTCGGATGGCGATGGGGGTGGGCCGTCCGTAGTCGAACTCGTCGAAGACGTTTTGCACCAGCACCACCTCCACCTGGTAGCCGTCGTGGGACCGGCGGTAGTCGGCCAGCTGCTGAGCGGCGGGGAGCAGCGCCTCGGTGGTAAGGAGGAGGTAATCGGCGTCGTGGGCCGTCGAGTCGCTCCAGGTGCTCGGGACATCGGGCCTAATCGTGACGGGATCCTTGAAGCCGCCGCTCCCCACGGCCCAGTACGGGGTCGGGGCGGTCGAGGGATCGGCCGAGACGAATGCGGTGTCGTTCTCGATTGGGGCCGTGTAGCGGTGCCCGTCGGCTGGGTTGTAGACGCGCACCGAGTCGCCCGTGTGGCCGGTCAGGGCGAAGGTGGTTGCGCCGGTCGTCTGGGCCGCAAAACGCTGCTGATTGTTGCTTGCAGACAGCGATCGTGTGTAGGCTGCCTCGGCCCAGTCGAACAGTACGTAGTTGGGATTATCGTCGGGCGCGGGGCAGGAATCGTCCGAGAAGCCGTCGTTGTAGGACGTGAGGCGCAGCGTCAGGCCCGTGTCCGGCACCTGATCCTGAGGAACGGAGGCTTCGATTGTGGTTCGGTTTGCATTCTTCCACTCCGCGGTGGTAAGGGTCTCGAAGGCGGCGGATCCGTCGGACTGAAGAAGCTCTCCTTCGATCTCGACGCGGTGGCAGGAGCTCGTCTCGGCGTCGAAGCGGAGCGTGAGGTCGAGAGAGGCGTCCGAGGAGGTCCGGCGCCCGACCGGGAGGGTGTAGGTGTCCGAGATCGGCGACGTGTCGTTGTGGCGGAATCGGCGCCAGTAGTAGCCTTCCGAGTCGGTGTAGAGGGGATTGCCCGTGCTCCCGGGGCGCCCGAAGTAGTAATACCGGTCCTGCTCGATGCGGGCGGTGTCGCGGAGGGCTGTGGTGGAGGCGGTCGAGGATGCAGATGCGCTCTCGTACCGGAGGCCGGACGCGCCCCCCCACGTCATCCAGTAGTGCGTCGTGTCGCTGTAGAGGCTCCGGTAGGTGCTGCTCTGCGCCGAGGGATCGTAGTTGTACGCCCAGATCTCATCCGTCCCTCGGTTGCGGCGCCCCACGAACGTGATCGTGTCCGAGGGGTCGAGCGATCCGTCCTCGGTGCCCTCGACCTGGATTGGGATCTCCTCCCCGTTTTCGATCAGGCGAATGGTTTCCGGGGGGATGTCGGCCAGGGCCGTGCCGCTTGGGAGCGCGTCCTGGAGCGCATCGGCGGTCACGCGGTACACCCCGTCGC
>PXSX01000187.1:0-4254 GCA_003022655.1 Bacteroidetes bacterium QH_1_64_81
CTCGCCCATTCGCAAACGCCAAACACCGAAAGCCCGACGCCGCGCCATTAGCGACGGTCGGGGAGGGCGGGGCGGACCCGGACACAGAAGGTAGGAGTGTTCACTTCGAAGGGATCAACGACACGGATGAGCGGGGAGGTTCCGCTGTCGCGGCACGTCGGGGTCAGGGGCGGCGGAGAGTCGCAGATGTTTCACGTGAGTCCAGTTGTTTAGCAGCAACGCCTGATGGAGAAGGGAGCGGCTCTGCTGCTGGTTTTCGAGGAGCATGCAGCCCGGAGACTGCTTCTTCCCTGCGGTCGGGGCGCCGGGAACGGATGTGGGTATGGGCGTGTGGGCGGGACAGTTGGGCGAACGGTTCTCGATTGGTCTCAGGCGGCTCAGTTGCTGCTTTCCACGCCCAAACGCTTATCCCCCACACTTCACGCACCAGATTCAACGCCGTCGTCGCCACCCTGGTGCTGGAGCATGTGGAGGCGCTCGGCCCGGCCTTCCGAGAGGCGCGTCGGGTGCTGCGGGACGGAGGCACGTTCTATTTCGCGGAGTTGCACCCGTATCGCCAGTTCGACGGCACGCAGACACACGTCGAGGATGAGACCACCGGCGAGACGGTCGTGATCGATGCCTTTACGCACTCGGTGTCGGAATTCGTGAATACGGGTGTCGAGGCCGGGTTTGCGGTGCAGCAAATGAGGGAGTGGTGGCCGGACAGGGACGAGACGCCGCGGCTTTTGACGATTCGCCTCGAGGCGGGGCCTGTCGTAGCCGGGGCGTAGCGGGGGCTTCACGGAAAACGCGGGAGGACAACGGACAGCAGACCCTGGACACATCGGAGCTCTTCGCTGTAAGAGAAGCCCGATTCCAACACTGATCCGAAGAACCTATGCAAGTCACCCGCACCCCTGCCGACGTACTGGCCACGCTTTCTCGCCACTACCGGGAGCACTACGGCGACCGGCTAGCAGGCGTTTACGCAGTGCCAAGAGATCCATATGAGGAGCGATCCCCAACCGAGGGGGAGCTGGAGGGCTCCGTAGAGGTGTTCGTGGTTCTCCAAGAGCCATATGAACCCTTCGAGGAAACGGACGACGTGACGCGCATCGCGTACGAGGTGATGGACGAGACGGATTGGGATCTCCGCATTATCGCGCACCATGATGCGGAATCGGGGCGCCGAGCAGAATGGGCAAAAGAGAAGGGGATCGAGCTGTGACCGACCGATTTGAGAAACGATTCAATGTCGCCCGAGAGCGTCTGGATGCGTCGGCGCTCCTCTTGGAAGAAGGGTTCCCTGCCGATGCTGTCAGCCGAGCATACTACGCCGTTTACGAAGCAGCCCGAGCAATGCTGGCCTCTCGAGAAGTGAGGCCGGCGACGCACAAGGGCGTCGAAAATCAACTCGGCCATCGATTTCGGGACGCGTCGATCGACCTCCAAACCTTTTCTCAACTCCGAACGGATCGCCAGCGGAGCGACTATGAACTGAATCGTCCCGAGCCCTCCCGGGTGAGACTCCGTCTTGGAGATGCGCAGGAGTTCGTTCGGCGAGCAGAAATGCTCCTCGATGAGACGAGCTGAGAAGACTATTTCTCAATCGCCGGCCGCACGAAGCCGTCCGCCGCGTCCAGCCGTCGCCGCGCCGCCGTCGCATCCACGTCCGCGAGGAGCATGACGATCGCGGTTTTCACGTGCCCGTCGCACCGGTCGAGGATCGCGTCCGCGTCGTCGTAGTCCACCCCCGTCACCATCATCACCGTGCGAATGCCGCGCTCCACGAGCTTGTCGCTGGTGCGCTGCAGGTCCACCATCATGTTCTCGTAGACCTTCCCGAGGCGCACCATCGCGGCAGTGGTAATCATGTTGAGCACGAGCTTTTGCGCCGTGCCACTCTTCATGCGCGTGGAGCCCATAATCACCTCCGGCCCCACCACCGGACAGATGGTCACGTCCGGGTTCACGTCGAGCTCCTCCCGCGGCACCGTCGTCACGAACAGCGTGGGACAGCCGAGGGCGTCGCGGGCGTGCTCCACGGCCCCCACCACAAACGGCGTGCGCCCGCTCGATGCGATGCCGCACACCACATCGTTGCTCGTAACCCCATGTTTTTCCAGTGCTTTTGCACCCGCTTCGGGGACGTCCTCCGCGCCCTCCTGCGAGCGAAAGACGGCCTCGCGCCCCCCGGCGATAATGCCCTGAACCATCTCCGGATCGGTGCCGAACGTTGGGGGACACTCCGAGGCATCCACCACGCCGAGCCGCCCGCTGGTTCCGGCACCCACGTAAAAGAGCCGCCCGCCGTTCCGAAAGGCCTCGACCACAATCTTTACGGCCTCCGCCACATAAGGAAGTTCGCGGCGCACAGCAATGGGGACCTTGTGGTCCTCAGTGTTGATCACGCGCAGGATCTCCTCCACCGACGCGATGTCGATGTGGGTGGAGTGGGGATTTTTCTGCTCGGTGGCGAGATCCTGAAGCTGGTCGAAAAGCGGGGAATGATCGGACATTCGAAGTCGACGGGTGTGGACAAGTGCAGCCGGACCCCCAACAAACAGATAGTCGCCCCAGCCGTCAAGCCCGGCTATTCCCGAGCCCGAACGCCTCTCGTGCACCCCCCCTTGCCTTCCCACTCGCGGTCCGGGGTTACTTCCCGATGCAGAAGCGGGAGAAGATCTGATCGAGCACGTCCTCGTTCGTAATCTCGCCGGTGATGGCACCCAGCTCCTGCAGGGCCGCGCGGAGGTCGAGCGTGAGCATGTCGCCGGAGACGCCCCTGTCGAGCGCGTCGCGGGCCTGCCGGACGGCGTCGAGGGCGTCCTGGAGGTGCTGGCGGTGGCGTTGGTTCATGACGACGGGCGACGCCTCGGCCCGGCTCAGGTGCTCGGCCACCGTGTCCGTGAGGCGGTCGAGCAGCCCCTCGAGTTCATCGGCGTTCTCGCGGGCCTCGAGGGCTGAAAGCTTGAGGGCCGTGAGGCCGTCGAGCTCGGCCACGGGCAGGTCGGGCGCCGCGTCGGCCTTGTTGCCGATGAGAACGGGCTGCACGTCGGACCCCGAGTCGGCGAGGTCCTGGAGGAAGTCCATCTCTTCGGAATCGAGGCCGACGGTCAGGTCGTAGAGGTAGAGAAGCACGTCGGCCTCCTCGATCGACTCGGTGGCGCGGCGCACGCCCTCAGCCTCAATCTCGTCGGCGGTCTCGCGCAGACCAGCGGTATCGACGAAGCGGAAGAGCATCCCTTCGATCTCCGCCTCCGCCTCAATCTCATCGCGCGTAGTGCCGGGCGTCTCGCTCACGATGGCGCGGTCGTGGCCCACCAGCGCGTTGAGCAGAGTGGACTTGCCCGCGTTGGGCCGCCCGCCGATCACGACTCGCACGCCGTCCTTCAGTTTCTCGCCGGTGGGATAGGTGTCGAGCAGGTCCTGCAGGATCTCCTCCGTCTCGTCGAGCAGCTCTTCCAGGCGCTCCCGGTCGGCAAACTCGACGTCTTCGTCCGAGAAATCGATTTCCAGCTCCACCAGCGAGCAGAGATTGAGCAGCTCCTCGCGGAGGTCCTCCAGCAGCTCGGAATAGCGGCCCTTGAGGTGCGTGAGGGAGGCGCGGTGCGCTTGCGTGGAGGAGGCGTGGATGAGGTCGGCCACCGCCTCGGCCTGCGCCAGGTCCATCTTGCCGTTCAGGAAGGCGCGCTCAGTAAACTCGCCGGGCTCAGCCATGCGGGCGCCGTGGTCGAGAAGGCTCTGTAGCACGAGCTTGGGCGCCAGGTCGCCGCCGTGACAGGAGACCTCCACGACATTCTCGCCCGTGGCCGAGTTGGGGGCGCGGAAGACGGTGACGACGACCTGATCGATGTCCGCCCCCGCCTCGTCCTCCAGAACCCCAACGTGAGCGGTGTGGCTTTCGACCTCAGTCAGATCCCCGCCCCGGAAGCACCGATCGACTATCTCAATGGCCTCCGGCCCAGAGGTGCGCACCACGGCCAGCGCCGCTCGCCCCCGCGCCGTGGCAATGGCCGCAATCGTGTCTTCCATGGTTGAAGGTCATGGTTGGAGGTTAGAAGGTTGCAGGTTGAGTGTTCGGTGGGCATCCTTGCCTGGTTGAGGGCATAATGACCTTCAACCTTCCAACTTTCCAACCTTTCAATGCGCTACCGCTGCTGCTTTTGCGCCTCCTCGGCCCGTTCCATGATCCGACCGAAGAATCCCTTTTCCTCCTTGGGCTCCCCATCTCCCCGAGAAGTGAGCTTGCCCTCTTCGTCCTTCTCCTCC
>PXSX01000187.1:4360-7759 GCA_003022655.1 Bacteroidetes bacterium QH_1_64_81
ACGTAGTCGCCGTAGAAGGGAATCGTGAACGGAAGCTGCAGGATGACGTCGGGCGCCGAGAGGTCCGCCGCCCACAGGAAGCTCTTCTGCCGCAGCTGGATGGACTTCGGAATAAACTGGTACAGCGAGATCAGGATGGGGTATTGCAGGAACATCGGCAGACAGCCCCCAATCGGGTTCACTCCCGTCTCGCGGTACAGCTTCATCATCTCCTCCTGCTGCTTCTCCGGCTCGTCGTCGTACTTGTCCTTGATCTCCTGCATCTTCGGCTGCAGCTCCCGCATCTTCGCCATGCTGCGGTACGACGATTTCGTAAGCGGGTAGACGAGCGTCTTGATGATGATGGCCATCAGAATGACGACGATGCCGTAGGGAATTCCCGCCGCAAGCCACGCGGGAAGCCCCAGCGATGCGACCGTAGTCTCCGGCAGGCCGCCGCCGAGGTAGGTGAGCATGGGGATGTACAGGTACTTGGCCAGCGGTTTGGTCAACCACTCGAACCAGTCCCAGCCATAGTCCACCATCCCGTAGAGATTCCGGCCGTAGGCGGAAAGGTTGTAGTAGTCGATGGGGCCGGCGTAGAGGTGGAACTCATCGACATGGGAGGCCTCCCGCGGCAGCGGCATCTGAATCCGGCCTGTGAGGTTTTTGAAGGCCGCTTCACTGCTGACACGGCCCTCCTTGCTTCCGGACAGCACGCCCCCTCGTGCCGTCTCTGGACGATCGGGCATAAGGGCCGCAGTAAAGTACTTGTTCTTCACCGCCATCCACGACACGTCCCCGTCGACTCGCTTTTCGTTTTGGTCCTCGCCCGACAGCGTGAGGCTCCGGATTTGCCCGCCGTTGCGGGCGTAGAGGCCCGTATACCGTAGCTCGCTCTCCTCCCCGCCCTCCGAGTAGGGCATGCCGCCGTGCCAGGTCAGCTCATACCCGTCGCTCGTCAAAAAGCTGCGGGGCCGCTCCTGCTCAATGGCGAGCCCAAGGTCGTAGTCGTCCGGGTGGAAGGTATAAGACTGGCGGAGCGTCCCGTCACCGAGTTGTGCTTCGAAGGCAAGGGTCCGAGACTCGTCCTCGACCCGCACCGTGTCGGCCTCGGTGCTGGCCGAGAAGTAGAGCGTCCGGGTGTCGACGCGGCGGCGGGTAGGCGTCGTGAACGAAAGCGACAGGGTGCCCCCCGCCGTGGTGTCGACGATCTGGACGGGGTCCTTTTGGTTAAACTGCTTGTACTCCTTGAGCGTGAAGCGCTGGAGGGTGCCGCCCTTCGTGGAGAAGACCGCCGTGTACAGGTCTGTCTCCACGACGATCTCGCGCGCTGTGCCCCCCAATGCCGCAGCCGTCACGGAGTCGGGCTCCGGGGCCTCCGGCTGTGCGGCCTGGTCGGAGACCTCCGGTTGATCCTGCGGCGCTTCCCCCGGGGCCTCCGCCGTTGGGAACTCGCCGGTGTCGGCCGGGGAATCGGCGGGGGCCGTGTCCGCCTCCGCACTCGGCGGTTCGGTCTGCTGCGTGGTGTCGTCGGGAGCAGCCGTTTGTTGCTGCTGCGGCGGGGGACTAAACCAGAACATCCAGGCGAACATGATCACCGCAACGAGAATGGTCGCGATGATCACGTTGCGCTGATCTTCCGGCGCGGGGTTGTTGCGGAGCGGGGTAGCCAAGGGACAAAGAGAAATTGGTGAATGCGAACGCACGCCGACCGCTGAACGATCACCCCCCATTCAGGGTGTTGCTCCGCCAGACAATGGGATCATTGCGGCGGGAAGGTACGGGCGGCCTCCCCCAACGTGCCGAGGGGCGCTTCGGAATCGGCGGAGAAATCATAGAATGCTTTCGCTTTGGGCCCCGTCTGGACTTCATGTTGCCCCCTCCTCAAACCGAGCGGCGACCTGGCGCATGGCCCGCGGCAGGTCCCGCTCGATGCCGTCCTCGGCTTGCTCGGGCGCGCCCCGAAAGAGCATCATGACAATGAGCGCGTCGGGGCGACATACGAAAAGGTCTACCAGGGTGTACTGGTGCACCCGGTAGACCTCTCGAAGAAGCCGGCGGATCCGATTGCGCTCGACGCCGCTCTCAGCACGAGAGCCCGGGGCAAATCCAACCTGAAGCGGCACGTCCTGCCCGAGGGCCTCGCGTTCGACGACGCGGCAGAGCACCCGCACGCAGCCTACCGCGACGGTCTGAATGTCGTCCCGGCCTCGGTCGAACAGCGACCGAATGAGCCGCCGCCGCTTCAATCGATACGACGGGGGGAATGTGCGACGCCGTTCGTCGCTGCGGGCGCAGTGGTCGGACACAGAAGGTGTGTGACTACACGGGCTTGCCGGTATCCTCGTCACTCACCGAGAGCTTCTCGCGCCCCTTCTTGCGGCGGCGCTTGATGATCTCTCGGCCTTCCTTCGTCTTCATCCGTTCGAGGAATCCGTGCTTCTTCTTGCGCTTCTTTTCGCTGGGCTGGTAGGTCCGCTTCGGCATAACGACTGCGGGGTCGGTGCGTGGGAAAATTATTGCAACAGAGTCCAACGATAGGCCCCACGCCTTGTTTTGTCCCTGCGTGACGAAGACACCATCAAATTGCAGTGGGGGCTGGGATCGTTTCCGGGAACCGATGTCCGAGTTTTGCATTGGGCACCGACGCACATTTGAACGCGGGAGTAGCTCAGTGGCAGAGCATCAGCTTCCCACGCTGAAGGTCGCGGGTTCGATCCCCGTCTCCCGCTCCGCGTCCGAGTTTGGAGTGTGGAATTCGGAGTGTGGAATGTCCTGCTTCTCACTCCGCATTCTCAACTCCCAACTCCGCATTCCCAACTCCTCACTCGATCCCGGGGCGGTTAGCTCAGCGGTTTAGAGCACCTGCCTTACAAGCAGGGGGTCGCTGGTTCAAATCCAGCACCGCCCACCCCCACCCTCCATAAACCCCTGGCCACTAGGGGTTTACGTATTCCGGGGTATAACATAGGTAAAACAAATCTCGCCAGTCTCTCATCCTTCGCGGCTATTTCCCGTCAAACCGCCTGACATCGTAGCCCCTATCCTATTACTTGGATTTCATCCAGCGTGGATTTTTCTCTCCGTCATCGTTTGATGCTCCTCCGTTTTCATGAAGTCACTTGAGCAGCTCTGCAATCCGCGCGAGAGTATCTTCGAAGAGGACTACAAAGACACGGTCCTCGACATTACGAATCTCATCGACGGGAAAATCAATGCGCGGGACTTCTTTGAGACGAACTATGTAACCGACGGGATGCGGACGCTCCTTCGTGAGGGATTCCGTCGATTTGCCCGCCGGTCAGAAAAGAGCACATTTCTGCTGACTCAATCTATGGGGGGTGGGAAGACGCATAACATGATTGCTCTCGGCCTCCTGGCCCAAAACCCAGAACTTCGGGATGAAGTCATGGGCCC
>PXSX01000188.1 GCA_003022655.1 Bacteroidetes bacterium QH_1_64_81
AGATGTCGGCCATCGTGCTGGGCTGATCCTCGATGCGGACGCGCAGCCGAAGGGGCTGGACGCGGTTCGTCATGGCGTGATCCAGCACCTCCTGCAGCCGCCGGGTCGATGTTGCCGCCGCAGAGGAGGGACACGACCCGTTCGACATGCCCGTTGCGGAGGGCCACGAGGGCTCGGTCATGCACAGACAGCCACACGGTCCCCGATTCGTGGGGAAGGATATCGCAGACGAATCTGTTCTCTAACGAGCAGGGGAGCGGCGCCGACTAGATTCGGTGGCCGTTGTACACGGCAAGCCCCACGCTCGTCCCGATCCACAGCCGCCCGTCCGAAGCTTGCGCCAGCACCTGTACCGTAGAATGAGGGAGGCCGTCGGCCTGGGTAAAAGAGCGGTACGCCACGATCTCCTCGTCGCCCCCATCGGACGACGGCGGCTGCGCGGCGAATTGGGCACTGGCCCTCGAAAGGGGACCGCACGTCGTCCCGGCGAGAAAAATCAGCACAGGGACGAGTGCCCATCCAGTGGAGTTTGCCAGGCGGGACGTCATGACGACAGGCAACGGCCCGCGAAGAGGGGGTACGTCAGAGCAGTGGAAGAGCCGGAGCGTCCCATCCCGCCCCGGATTGTCTCATTCTGCTCACAAAGAATACCCATCCTCTTCCTCAAAGTGCAAATGCCCTGAGGCGAACCGTCTATGAGAGGATCCGGAGCGTCTCGTCCACCACGTCGTCAGAGACCTCCGTCGGTAGACAGAGCTTGGCCGTCATTTGGAGGCCGAAGTACGTATTCGCCAGAAAGCGGGCCGTCGCCTCCGGATCGCGGTCGGCCGGGATGTCCCCCGTCGCCTGCCCATGCTCCACGAGCGCCTCGAACCCATCCTGCATCTGAGAGAGGGCCTTGCAGGCCTCCACGCGGGTGTCCTCGTCGCAGTGGGCCCGCTCCACGGTCGCGTTCGCCACGAAGCAGCCCCGCGGATCCTCGTCGGCGCCGGGGCACGCCTGTTCCAGAAGATGCCGGATGGCCCCGCGTGCGGAGTCAAACTGCTCCAGGAGGTGGTCGAACATCTCTCCGTCCTGGTGGCGGTAGTGGTCGAGGGCCCGCAGGTAGAGCTCCTGCTTGCTCCCGAACGTGTTGTAGAGACTGGAGCGGCTTAGGCCCGTATGATCTACGAGGTCCTGAGCGCTCGTCGCTTCGTAGCCTTGTTCCCAGAACAGCTCCATGGCCTGTTCCAGAACCGTGTCGGGGTCGAATTCTTTTGTGCGTGGCATTTTGCCGAGAAGAACTGAAACTGCAGTGCGCCTCCGCCAAAGCAGTAAAGAAACGAACGTTCCAATACGACGGGCTTCCCCCGCCGAACCTCGGCAGAGCCCCGATCTTTGCTCGGTACGTTACACTTAGGCAGGGCAAATTTAGAACAATCATTCCAGAAAGGATTTCAAGCGCTCGGTCGCGTGGGACAACGGCCATCCCTGACCCGTTGTCGCCGCCTCCGCTCGCCCATTCTACCGACGATTGCTCTTGACTTTCATGGAGACCCCGCTGGCCACC
>PXSX01000189.1 GCA_003022655.1 Bacteroidetes bacterium QH_1_64_81
CAGATTCTGGAGATCGAGGAGCGGCAGGAGGAACTGGAGGCCGCCATGGCCGATCCCGAGGCCTACGAAGGCGGGGGCGTGACGGCCCGCGCGCTCTCCGACGAGTACAACGCGCTGAAGCAGGAGCTCTCGGACCTCTACGAGGAGTGGGAGGTGCTCACCGATCACGTGACGGCGCTGGAGGAGTAGTTCTCTCCTCGATGAAGCCCCTCGTTGCGGGACCCCTTCTTTTTCGGGGCTGAGGTCTTTCACCGTCCCCCTATTCCACAATCGCCGGCTCTTTCGCTCGCTCGTTCTCTTCCTCCTCCTTCAGCCGCTGATTCAGCTCGTACATCTCACGGCGGCCCGAGTAATAGTCCCCCTCGTAGCGCGCCAGCACCCGGTCGCTCGGCGGTGTGCCGAACGCGATGCCCAGAAAAATGCCCGCCACGGCGAGCGCGAACCCAATCACGCCGTAGGCCAGGCCCGAGTTGGTGAGCCACGTCGGCAGCCAGCCCAACATCTCGTACTTGCCGAGGAAAAAGAACAGAAACGTGCCGACGGTGCCGAAGTTGTCGCCGAGATGAGGGCGCTCGACAGGAAGTACATGTCGAACAGCCCCGGAAACTCGAACGCCCACAGCAGCGAGAGCCCGATGAAGCCCGCCGTGACGACCCGGCCCGCGTTGAGACGCGCCTGTCCGCTTACGTCGTACCGCTCAAAGACGAGCGGCTCCAGCACGTCCTTCGTCAGGTTCATGGCGCAGACGTTCACGTACGTGTCGACCGACGAGAGCGCCATGCCCATGAGCGCCACGATGAGCCCCCCGGCGACGATCGGGTTGCCAAAGAGCTCCGTGATCATCGAGGAGAAGATGAAGTAGCCGTAGCTCCCGACCTCGGACGGGATCTCGCCGCCAACCGGCGGAAAGACGACCAGCGCCGCCACGGCGATGAGGGTGGGCATGAGAATGACGATCAGGACGTTGAACGTCACGTTCCACCACATGCCCTTGTACGCCTCCGACTCGCTGGAGGTAGCCATCACGCGCTGCCACGCGCCCTGCAGCGTGATGAAGCCGGGGGTGTAAATGAGCACCGCGGCAAACATGTATGAGTACCCCGGCGAGTTCCAGTCCCAGAAGTGATCGGCGTAGATGGGGGGCGTCTCGTTGATCTGCGACACGATCTGGCCGAATCCGCCCGAGATTTTGGCCGCCTCCATGATGCCGAAGACTGAGAGCGCCACCAGCATGATGGCCGCGCAGACGAACTGAATCAGGTCCGTGCGCAGCACCGAGCGAAACCCGCCCAGCGTCACGTAGACGCCGAACGTAATGCTCACGATAACCGCCATCGTCACGATGCCCACCTCCAGCGGCTTCGACAGCACGGCGCTCAGCACGTAGATTTCCGCCGCCAGCCACGTGAGGTACGCAAAGCTCTGGACCGGCCCCAGGAGCGTCTGCGTCATGCGGTTGAATCGGAAGCGCAGGATCTCGGGGATGGAGACGCCGGGAAACCGTCGGAACAGCTTGGGGACGAACAGGAGGCCGATGGTGCAGAGGATCCAGGGGATCGTGAAGATCCAGATGGCGCCTAGGCCATAGGCGTACCAGAGGTACATTTGCCACGTCATCCAGCCCAGCAGGAGCCACCCGGCGGCCAGGGAGGCGGCGGTCCACCACCCCGGCACCGTCCCTTCGCCGATCCAGAAGTCGAAGGCGCGCTCCCCCCGATCGTCCACGCCCCGAAGTCCAATGAATTGGTATGCGCCGATGGCGACCATGCCGACCAGAAAGGCGGTCGCAAACGTCCAGTAGATGGCCAGTTCGCTCATTCGTCGAAAAGTCGGTGTGTTGACTAGGAACGCGTGCCGTTCATGAGAGCCTTCGGTGCACCCGCGTGGACTGCGCGCAACACCGCCGCCAAATGTATAGGTTCAGCCGATGAGTAGCCACCGCTTAGCGACGCTGAACGACTATATGTCAGATTATTCCAGACCTTCACACAAGGACTCGGCTGGCCAGACGCCTCCTTTCGGATGGTGTGAAGATAGGAGGAAGAAGGGCGAGATCTGTCACGCTTCTCTTCCGCCCATCGTCGCACGAATGCGCGATCAGTCGAACCAATCCTACGTCGATCCATGGACGCACTCCAGACCGACACGCCTCCATCCCAGAACGGCGACGCCGTCGCTGCCGTCGAACCGACGCCCCGCCTCGGACCGATCGAGGAGCCGGACTCCTGGTGGGTGTGGCTTGCCTACAAGATCGCGGCGTGGACTGAGGGCACGGTCATCACTCCGATGAAGGTGGTACAGGCGCGTCTCCCCGAGAGCCTGCGGCACGCCTACGAGACCCAGAAGCTCGAGGAGAACCTGTCGCTGCCCCCAGCCTTGCGCCTCTTCCTGAAGCGCCACGTGACCGTGTTGAATGGGTGCGCCTTCTGCGTCGACCTGGCGGAGGCCGACGCGGAGGAGCATGACGTGGACATTCAGAAGCTGCGGTCAGTAGCCGAATATGCGGACAGTGGCCGGTTCTCGGCGTCCGAGCGGGCGGCGCTTGGCTACGCCGAGGCGGTCACGGAGGACGTGCACGTGAACGACGCCACGTTCGAGGCCCTGCGGGACCACTTCTCGGAGCGGGAAATTGTAGAGATCACGTGGCTCTGTGCCACGGAAAACTACTGGAATCGCCTCACCGGCCCCCTCAACATCGGCCCCGACGGCCTCTGCTCGGTGTGAGGCGTTTCGGCCTTTGAGGAGAGTTCCCCCTATCTAGACACTCCGCATCGAAAGATCCGCGCCCCTCGTCGGCCCCAGACGTTCAACGTTGAACGTTGGAACGTTACAGACCAACTGTCCCCGTGCCCAATACTGCGTCCACATTCGAGGCGCATCGAGACCGCCTCCTCCGGCTCGCCTACGGCATGCTCGGCGAGGTGTCCCGGGCGGAGGACGTGGTGCAGGACGCGTACCTGCGGTGGGACGACGTTGACCCCGAGACGGTGGACGATCCCGACGCGTACCTGTCGACGATCGTCACCCGGCTGTGTCTCGACGAATTGACCTCGGCCCGAGCCGAACGCGAGGAGTACACCGGCCCCTGGCTCCCGGAGCCGGTGGTGGCGGAGGGGGCTCGTCCCGACGCCGAGATTGAGGAAACGAGCGAGCTCTCGATGGCGCTGCTGGTGCTGCTCGATGAGCTTCGCCCCATCGAGCGGGCCGTGTACGTCCTCCGCAAGGCGTTCGACCGCCCGTACGCCGAGATCGCCCGGCATGTGGACCGGACGGAGGCGCACTGCCGCAAGATTGCGCAGCGGACCCGCACCCGCATCGACGCGAATGAGAACTCTATCGATGCGCCCCCCGCCGCTCACGCCGAGCTGCTGACCCAGTTTGTGGACGCGCTGGAGGCCCGCGACCCCGAGGCCCTGACCGAGGTGCTCGCTGAGGATGTGACGCACCTCACCGACGGCGGCGAGGTAAAAGAGGCGGCCAAGCGGCCCATCGAGGGTGCCGAGCGGGTGCAACGCTTTCTCCTCAGCATTTCCGAGAAGACCGGCGACGACCTTCGCGTTCGACCGGCCTACGTCAACGGCCGACCCGGCCTGCTCGCGGTCCAGGACGACCGCGTGCACAGCGTCTGGGGCCTCCGCGTCGTCAACGGACAGATCCAGGAGCTCTATTGCGTGCGAAACCCCGAGAAGCTCCGCCACCTCGATCGGTCGCCCATCGACGAACGAGACCGCACGCCCCATTGACCAGAACACGTCCAGTCGATACGTTGAGGGCGTACGTCTACTACTCCTCGTGACAATGCTTCGCCCATCATGCCCACCGTAGCCATCACCGGGGCCGCTGGCGCCATCGGCTCCGTCACCGCTGAGGTCTTCGACGACGCCGGCTGGGACCTCGCCCTCATCGACGTCGGCGACGAGAACCGCGCCACCCTCGACGCGTCCTTCCCCGACGCCCAGGTCTTCGACACCGACCTGACCGACGAGGCCGACACGATAGAAACGTTCGCGGATCTTTGGGAGGAGGCCGAGGCGCTCGACGCCGTCCTTGCCATCGCGGGCGGCTTTGCGATGCAGCAGGCCGTCGAGTCCACGACGGACGACTATCAGCACATGATGGACCTCAACTTCCGCACCCTCTTCAACACGGCCCGCGCCGCCGTGCCCCTCCTCACGCGGGCCGAGAAGAGTTTCTTGCTTGGCGTGTCGGCTCCGGCGGCGCTGGAGGGGCAGGCCAACGCAGGGCTCTATGGGGCGTCGAAGGGCGCGGTGGCGTCCTACGTGAAGTCGCTGGAGAAAGAAGAACAGGAAGCCGGCCTGCGCACGACGGTGCTCTACCCGATGGGCGTCGTGGATACGCCCGACAACCGCGCGGCCATGCCCGACGCCGACCCCTCAGGCTGGGTAGCGCCCCGCCAACTGGCCGATCACATGCTCCACGTCGCCACCCGCAGCCC
>PXSX01000190.1 GCA_003022655.1 Bacteroidetes bacterium QH_1_64_81
CACGGCGACCTTGACGCCTGCCGCCGGATCGTCGACCGCGCCGCAGACGTCGACGTGGTGGTCGGGGCCGGCGACTTCTGCGTGGCCCGCCGCAACTTGCAGGCGCCCATCGACGCGCTGTCCGCCATCGACACGCCGACGGTCCTCGTGCCGGGGAATGCTGAAACGGAGGACGAGATTGCCAAGCAACTGTCAGCCATGGGCTGGTCGGAGGCCCATGTGCTCCACGGGGACAGCGTGACGATCGACGGACAGCCCTTCTACGGCCTCGGCGGGGGCGTGCCGATTACCCCGTTCGGGCCCTGGAGCTACGATCTCTCCGAGGAGGAGGCACGGTCCCTCTTGGCCGGCTGCCCAGACGGGGCCGTCTTCGTCTCTCACTCGCCCCCCAAGAACGCCGTGGATCGGGACTCAAAGGGCAAATCGCTCGGGAGCACGGCGGTCCGGGAGGCCATCGAAAGAGCGGAGCCCGTGCTCACCGTTTGCGGCCACATCCACGGCAGCTGGGGCGAGACCGCCGAGATCGGGCCGACGCCCGTCGTCAATGCTGGACCCGATGGAGTGGCCTGGACCCTTTCCGCAGCGGGCGTGAAACGCTGAGTAGACGATTCCTTTGTGAATGCCTCGTTTTACCCAAAAGGAAATTCGGCATGCGCCACCGGAACGACGCACCGGCCCCGTGGGGAAACCCTCTCCCCAGCAATGTCCCACTGCCATGACCGATACGCCGCAACCCTCGGACCCGTCGCCCGGACTCTTTTTCTCCGTGGAGGGAGACAGCGAGTCCCTGGCGGAAAAGCTTGAAGACCCGAAATACCGGAATCGTCTCCGTGCGATCCTTGCCGACGAGGCGCGGAGCACGTCCGAAAAACTGCAATCCATCCTCCAACTCGGAGCCGAGTGGCTCAGGGTCGAAAATGGACATCTCGTCCGCATCGATCTGGCCGAGGGAAGCCACACGATTACAGAGGTGAGCGGGCCGCACCTTACGATCTCCCGGGGCGCCACCACGGACCTCTCGACCACGTACTGCCGGAAGGTCATTGCCCACAATGATGCCCTCGCGGTCGAGGACGCGCCGGAGCAGGGCCTGGCGGACGATCCCGCCTTCCAGGCGTTCGAGCTGTCCACGTATCTCGGCGCGAAGGTTGTGGTCGGTGGGGAGCTCTACGGCACCGCCTGCTTTGTCGACCGGGAACCCCGGCCCGAGAAAGGCGGAGAGTCGGATGCGGCAGCCCTGGCGCTTCTCGTCCGCTCGATCGGACAGGTGTTGGAGCAGCGCCGACGGGAGAATCGGCCCTCGGAGACACGGGGCTGGCTGGAGGCGGTCTACGAGGAGTCCCCCGCCATGATCGTGATGTACGACCAGTCGGGGACCCTCATCGCGCCAA
>PXSX01000191.1 GCA_003022655.1 Bacteroidetes bacterium QH_1_64_81
ACAACCTCCTGCCCTCTTCAGTTGGCCTTCCCCCTGCCATGGATCTCACGGAAAAAATTTCCGCCCTTCAGTCTAGCGCCCAGAGGCAGCTTCCTGCCCTCACGAGTCTGAAAAAAACGAAGACTGCCCTCATCCTCCCGTTTTTCGATGCCCTCGGCTACGATCCCTTTGATGTCCGAGAGATTGAGCCCGACTTCGAGATGGAGGTAGAGGAGCAGGGAATGAGAACGGTCGACTACACCGTCAAAAGAGGCAGTGCACCGCTCATGCTCGTTCAGTGCGAGGAAGCCAAGACCGATCTCGGCGATCATGACGACAGCTTCCTCTTGGAGTCCCTCGACGAACTTGAGGCGGACATCGCGGTCTTCACCAACGGCCTCCACTATCAGTTTTACGTGGACCTGGAGGCTGAGGTCAATGCTCACAGGCGTCCCTTTCTCGAACTCGATCTTCTTGACTATGGTCCGGAAGAAGTTGAGGGCCTAAAGCGGCTCACCCGGTCCGACTTCGACGTTGAGGCGATTCGTTCCGCCGCGTACGACCGCACGTGCAGTCGACTCCTCCGCAGTTACTTTGCACAGCAGCAGCAGGCTCCCGACGAACACCTCGTCCGATTTATGGCGGCGCAGGTGTACGACGGAGAAGTGGGTGCCGACGTGGTCGAGCGGTTCCGCCCTGTGGTCCGGAACGTCCTTCAGGAAGTGGTCGAGGGCGAGGGGGGGATTCAAGAAGCGGGTCCGAGCACAGAGGAAGCGTCGACGTCCTCCGATCCGCAACAGGACCGTCCGCAGTCTCCAGATCAAGAGCAAGAGCAAGAGGACATGGAGCTTACGGCTTCGGACGAGGACGCCCTCGCCAATGGAGAGGAGGAGCAGGACGGCGATCCCTTCGACAAAGATCTCGCGAGACGGGTAATTGACGACTTTTAACGGGCACGCAGCCGCCCGGAGGGGACTGCCCACATCTCCTCGTCACTTCTGGGAGCAGGAACCACGTCAGATGGGCAGTACCCCCCTCCAGGTGCTGTGGGGTAAAGTCCCCACGATCCGATCCACGAGGAGTGGGCTCGATTCTCCTAAGCAACAGCGTCATCCGCCTGCGCCGTCCGCTTGAGGGTGGAAAAGTTTTCGAGGAGCCCAAGCCCGGCGGCCTGCGACTTTTCGGGGTGGAACTGCACCCCAAACACGTTTTCCCGGTGGACCACGGAGGGGAAGGCGTGGCCGTAGGTCGTGGTGGCGAGCACATCGTCCTGTTTGTGGGCCACCGGGTGGTAGGAGTGCACGAAGTACACGTGGGGCGTATCGCCGAGCCCACGGAGAAGCGGATTCGCCTGCGTCGGCTCAATCGTATTCCAGCCCATGTGCGGCACCGGGAGATCGTCGAGAGCGCCGTCGGCCACCTCCCGAAAGTGGGCCACGTACCCGGGCAACACGCCAAGGCCCTCGTGCTCTCCCTTCTCGTAGCCGGTCTCGAAGAGCAATTGCATTCCGACACAGACGCCGAGAAACGGCACGCCTCGGTGGATGGCCTCCTGGATGGGCCCTTCCAGGTCTCGGCGTCGAATCTCATCGATGCAAGCGCGAAACGCGCCCACGCCCGGGAGCACAAGCCGCTCGGCAGAGGCCACATCCTCGACGTCATCGGTGCGGTGAACCGTCGCCCCAACGTTCTGGAACGCCTTCTCAATGGAGCGCAGGTTGCCAATGCCGTAGTCGATGATCGTGATCATGGGGGAGAGGAAGAATGGAAGAGAAGGAGAATGGGGGAGAGAGGAGGAACATGAAGCGGAAAGCCGTTCCCCACTCTGCCCTCCACCGTTCCCCTTCGAGAGTTATTCGTCGTTCAGTGCCTCCGATCGCTGGGTGGCGGTGCCCACGGCATTGATGAGCATCGTGCGGAGGCCGTGTTCTTCGAGCGAGGAGACCGCGGCGATCGCCGTGCCGCCGGGCGTGGTCACCTCGTCCCGTAGAATGGCGGGGTGCTTGCCGGTGTCGATGGCCAGCTTGGCGGCGCCGTACACGGTCTGGGCCGCGAGTTTCGACGCGTCCTTTCGCGACATGCCCTGCTTCACCCCTGCGTCGGTGAGGGCCTCGATGAACATGTAGACGTAGGCCGGCCCGCTTCCCGACAGGCCCGTCACGGCGTTCATGTGCTCCTCGGGCACCACGACCGCGTCCCCCACTGCTTCGAAGATCGACCGTGCTTTCTCCAGGTGATCGTCTGTCGCGTAGGTGCCGGGGGAGAGGGCCGTGGCCCCCGCGTCCACCAGAGCGGGGGTGTTCGGCATGGCTCGAACGACGGGCTGATCCTGGCCAAATCCAAGCTGGAGACGCTCGGAGGTGATGCCGGCGAGGACGCTGATGATGAGCACATCCCGCTCCACGTGGTCCCGAATGTTCGTGATGACCTCAGCCCGGCTCTGCGGCTTGATCGTGAGCAGAATGAGGGAAGCGTCCTGCGCCGCCTCCACATTGTCGGTGGTGGTCTGCAGGCCCGGAAACTCCTCCGCCATCTCATCGAGGGCCGAAGTCGTGCGCCGGGTGGCAATTACGTGCTCGGGCTCAATCAGGCCGCTGTTGATCATGCCCCCGATGAGGGCACGGCCGATGTTGCCGGCACCGATCACGGTGACGGTCTCGTCTGAAAGCATTAGGTTTGCGTCGGAAAGTTGGAACGTAAGAACGTTGAAGGTTGGGGAGGAGAAAATCTGGAAGGCGGCACGCGTCCCCCTCAACACACGGAGTCCCCAGTCCAAGATCCGAAGTCAGGAGAGCGTGCCCTTCGTCGAGGCGACCTCGGCGTGCTCGGTCCGGCGGCGGACGGCTGCCCGCAGGGCCCGAGCAGTGGCCTTGAACAGGGCTTCGATCTTGTGATGGTCGTTCTGGCCGTGAAGGACCGTCAGGTGCAGGTTGCAGCGAGCGTGGTCGGCGACGGAGCGCCACGCGTGCGAAACCATTTCGGTGGAGAGGGTGCCGACCTGCGCCCGGTCGAAGGACGCGTCGATCCGGAAGTAGCTCCGTCCCGAGAGGTCGATGACGGCCCGGGCCAGGGCCTCGTCCATGGGCACGTAGGCGTGCCCGTATCGGGCGATGCGCGCCTTGTCCCCCAGGGCCCGGTGCACGGCCTGCCCCAGACAGATCGCTACGTCCTCGATGGTATGGTGGTCGTCCACCTGGAGGTCCCCGTCACACCGGACCGTAAGGTCGAGCCCGCCGTGCTTGGCGAACAGATCGAGCATGTGGTCGAAGACCCCAATCCCAGTGTCGACGTCGTACGTGCCGTCGCCGTCGAGCGTGAGATCGATGGAGACGGACGTCTCGGATGTGGTGCGCTCCACGGAGGCCGTGCGGGGAGAAAAACTGGAGTCGGGCATATGGGCAATGGGCGGCTCGGATGGCAGAGAGACGGTCGAGTACAGAGGCGATTCTTTTCACGAGGGGCTCACGGGCCTCGAACACGCACGAGAGTCCGTTGGTTTTTATACTCGGACCCGTCAGGGGTCCTGCACTCATGATCGCGTTCTTGGCTGACGTAGGATAACGACGAATCGTGGCAACGTACAGCGAGGAAGACTTCGACGACAGTCGGTTTGACTATGGCGAGCGCGTACGGATCCTGCTGCGCCATCCCAAGCTGGGCGGCGTGTATGGGGAGGCCGAGGGGACCTGTGCGGCCCGGGAGGAAAACGTCGACTTCGAGGCCCGAGACGGCACCGAGCGCACCAAGACGCTCGTCTGGCTCAAGGACATCGAGGGCTACGAGAAGCCCCACGAGGACCTGCCGGACACGACGCAGGAGGTCGACGAGGCCTGGTTCGCGGAGGAGGCGCTGCGGAAGAAGGAGGGGGATCCGCTCGATGGGGTCAGCTTCAATTAGGGGCACGCTCCGGTTGGGGAAACGGTCAATTCCTCGTTGGATCTGGCTTCTAGCAGGAAGGTTGCCTCGTATTTCGTGTTGCGTATCGCGTACGTTGCAGCCCTAGAATCTAAACAGGTCAGAATAGAAAAGACACGCAATACGAAGTACGCAATACCAACCGCAAAACTCAGAGCCCTTCAATACCTTAGGCGCACTCTTCACTGATGGCAGATTCTTCCTCTTCCGAACGTCTCCTCGTCACCGCCGCGCTGCCTTACGCCAACGGCCCCATCCACATCGGCCACCTGGCAGGGGCGTACCTCCCGG
>PXSX01000192.1 GCA_003022655.1 Bacteroidetes bacterium QH_1_64_81
TAGGCTGTCAGTGCCCATGGAGGCTTCTCGACTTCGCTCGGAGCGACCTGCCCTGGAATTTTGAGATCGCGTCAGACCTGAAGAATGAGACTTGACAATCCAGTAGTCTTCTCAATGCCCAGGGGGCGCCAATTGACTGGTGCCGGTGCGAACGTACGTTTGGAGGGGAAGGGCTCGCTTCTCGGACGAGATCCCTCCCGTCTCCAACCGAGAGCAAACCGCTGTCAGCTACTGCGCCCCCGCCTCGACGGTATCCCGCGCTCCCTGCAAGGCCCACGGCTCACGGGGCTGCTGGCGGGCCAGGTACTGGTTCGCCTCCGACACGTTTGTCACCTGTCCCGCGTCCGCGTCCCAGTGGAGCTTCTGATGGCCTGCCCGCAGGGACACGATGCCCAAGAGCATCGTCTCCGTAAGCCGAGTGGCGTACTCGAAGTCCGACGTCGCCTCGGCCTGGCCCTTGATGGCGCGCACCCAGTTCATCTCGTGGTTCTCTCCTTCCACGCGCTCGAACTGCTGAGGGGGCTTGTCGATCTGCTCGGCCTTCTCGACCGGCAGAATGCGCGGGTTGTTTCCGTAGGTTCCATGTAGGAGAGAGGCGCCCTCGCCCACAAACAGCGCTCCCCCGCCGGGATCGAGCTGTTTGTCTTCCGGAAGCCCGTCGGGCCGTTCCGGCCTCAGGCCCCCGTCGTACCAGGTCATCTTTACTGCCGGCCGGCCGCCGCGCTCCGGAAAGTGGTAGTGGGTGGTGGTGGCCTGAGGCCAGCTCTCACTGTTGAAGGCAGTAGAGCGAGTCTGGATCGTCTCCGGAGCCCCCAGTTCCAGGGCCCAGTACGGATGATCGACCAGGTGAGCGCCCATGTCCCCCAGGGCCCCGGTTCCCCAGTCCACCCAGCCGCGCCAACCGAACGGATGGAAGGCCTCGTTGTAGGGTTCTTCCGAAGAGGGGCCCAACCACAGGTCCCACTTCAGCTGATCCGGGACGCGCTGGATGGCACTCGGCATTTCGACGCCCTGCGGCCAGATGGGCCGGTTGGTCCAGGCGTGAACCTCCTGCACCTCGCCGATGGCGCCGCTACGAATGTACTCGTTGACAAGCCGGGCGTCGTCGCTGGAGTGGCCCTGGTTGCCCATTTGGGTGACCACGTCCGTCTCGGTCGCCAGTCGACGGAGGTACCGTGCCTCGGCGACCGACCACGTCAGAGGCTTTTGGGTGTACACGTGGAGGCCCCGCCGCATGGCGTCGGCCGTAATCTTGGCGTGGCTGTGATCGGGCGTCGCGATGATGACCCCATCAAGCGTGTCGCCCATCTCGTCGAACATTCGGCGGTAGTCGTAATACCGGGCGGCGTCCGGATACTTCTCGAAGGTCTCCGAGGCGTAATCGTGGTCGACGTCGGCAAGCGCCACGACGTTTTCGGACTCGGCAACGGCCTCAACGTTGCTCCCGCCCACCCCGCCGACCCCAATGGCGGCCACGTTTACTGTGTCGCTGGGCGCTTGGTAGGCCGCCCCACCCAGCGCACGGCGCGGCACGATGAACGGAAGGGAGGCGGCTGCGCTGGCCTTGGCGGTGGTTTCGAGGAACGCGCGTCGGGAGAGATCCTGGTTCATGACGGTGTGCGTCTCTGTGTATGGGTAGGCCTTGACTCAGGGAGTACACTCTGTTCGAGGATGAAAGGGATATTGGAAAAGAAGGGGAACGAGCGGCGCGAACGCAACTCCCCTGGCGAACCGGTCCTCGAAGAAAGCACGGGCCGTACTCGCCGGGGCGCTACGCCCCCGACGGATTCCACGTCCCCTCTTGCACGGCGGGCACGAAGTCGCGCAGCCCCTCGGGCTTCCATTCGATCGTACGCTCCTGCTCGGCACTCAGGTAGGCCGTCATGAGGAGCTCGGTGACCTCCAGGCCGCTGTGAAAATCGAGGTCCGGCTGCGTGCCGTCGAGAAAGTGGCGAACGAAGTGTCGGTTTTCCCCCTCGTAGCCGTAGGTCGCGGCCTCGTCGCCCACGACCGGCATCAGGCCCTGCTCCGCATTTTGCTTCTCGACGAGGTCCTCCCCGGCGTCTCCCTCCACCTCGCGGCTGAAGAACACCTCCGTCTCGACCTGGAGCGAGTTGGCCTCCATCGCATACTCGGGCCCTAGCAGTTCGGACCGGAGCCGCAGTCCCGCGCCCACGAAGCACCACGAGGTGGTCGTTTCGCTGACGAGCGTGTTGCCCTCCTCGTCCTCGTACTCGATGGTGGCCCGGGCGAAATCTTCGGACGGACGGGTGCGGTAGTCGACCTCGCTGCCGTACCGGTCCTGAAGCTGCTGTGCGTACTCGTCGCGCGACCACTTGAGACTTGCAATCTGGGCGGACACCTTCGTCGGGCGGATGCTGTCGCGGGGCGCGTCGGGCTCGGTGAGCAGGAAGCGGGCGACCTCGACGCTGTGGCACATCATGTCGTTGAGCACCCCGCCGCCCTGCTGGTCGCCGCGCCAAAACCAGGGGGCGTGGGGGCCGCTGTGCTCCTCAGCGGCGCGGGCCAGGTAGGGACGACCGGTGAGGGCGGCCCCCCGCTTCCAGATAATCTCTCGCCCGCGGCGAAGGCCCGGCGAGAAGAGCTGATCCTCCAGGTAGCCGTGCAGCACGTCGATCTCTTCCGCGAGTTCGACCATCTGCTCCGCCTCCGCGACGGTCCGGGCGAGCGGTTTCTCGCAGGCCACGGCCGTGAGCTCGGCTCCGCTCTGCACGGCCTCGACGATGGCCTCCATGTTCTCGATGCGCGTGTGATTGGGCCCGCAGATCCAGATTGCATCGACGTCGGGGGCAGCCACCATCTCGCCGATCGAGGGATACGCTTGCGCCTCGCCCACCCGCTTCTCCCGGGCCAGCGCGGCGGCCTCCTCAGCGTGGTCGCGATTGGGGCTCCAGATGCCCTGCACGTCGGCGTCGCGGACGCCCTGCCACGAATCGATGTGAAAGCGCGTGATGAAGCCGCTGCCAATGAACCCGACGCCGAGACGCTGATCGTGAGTCATAGAAGAACGAGAGCTGTGCGGAAACGATGAGCGCGATTGGTCAAAAATCTGTTGTGGACCGAACAGAGTCAAGGAAACCGAGGCCCGGCCCTCCCGGCGGATTCGTCCGGGCGCTATGTCGCCTCCTCGCTGCGGACCTGCGGCGCCATGGAGCGCTCGTGCCGCAGTGCCAGGAGGCTCCCGATGACGAGATTAATGACCGTGCTGATGGCCGTATGCCAGGGCTCCCCGATGCCCTTCAGGCTGGCGTCCGTCGCGTACGCGTCCGCCGGGTTCAGCACAAAGCCCCCCTCCGCCGGGCTGTGCCACACACCGAAGATGACGAGCACCATGGCGCCAACGGTGACGGCGGACGCAATGATGGCGTCGGACTCTCGAGGTCGCTCGTGCCACAAGCCTAACAGAAAGACCCCCAGCAGGCTGCCGTAGGTGAACGACGCAATGGACAGCCCGAGCTCGACGACCGGAGTGTCGCTGTCTTGAAAGAGGCTGTCAAACCCGATGAAGACAACGCCCCAAAACCCCAAAACAACGCCCCAAAATAAGGTGAGGAGCCGAGAGACGAGGAGCCCCCGATCGGCCTTCCTCGGACGCCCTACAATATGCTCATGGAGGTCGTTCACCGACGAGGACGCCAGTGCATTGGAGCGACGAGGAGAGCGAGCTCATGGCCGCGGCCACGATGCCGGCCAGGATGAGTCTGGACAGGCCGGGCGGCACATCGTCCAGCAGAAAGCCAGTGGCCGCGAGTTGGAGTCTATCCATCTATGCGACAGGATGGATTCCAGATCAAGTCTGGAATGACGGTCGTGCACCGGCAGCAGGGGGAGCCGGTTTTTTATCGTGACGCTCAATCCGGGCGCGCTTGCAAGGAACCCCGGCGGGCTCGCCCGAGGATTTTCAGAGCGTCCAACCGGTGGGAGCAAAGTGATAGGTAGCTAATCTTCTGAACAATCCTCCCATTCGCGATTCCCGCCTCAGTTCACAGACGACGTTGCAGCAGCGTCAGTCGTACGAAAACGATCAGTTATTTCAGAACCAGAAGAGCACGTCGGGGACGCGTGCGTTCGTCGACGTGTCCGAAGAGGCGGGGTTGAAACAGCACGTCATGGGATTTGGGCTGAGTGCGACGGTCAGCGACCTCGATC
>PXSX01000193.1 GCA_003022655.1 Bacteroidetes bacterium QH_1_64_81
GCATCGTTCAATCTTCCCCTCCTCCAGCTATGATCCAGATCGACACCGAATACGTCGGCAACCTGCGCTGCGTCGCCGAACACGTCCCGTCCGGCATGACGCTCAACACCGACGCTCCGGAAGACAACCACGGCGAGGGACGGTCCTTCTCGCCCACCGACCTCATCGCCACGGCGCTAGGGACGTGCATCGCCACCATCCTGGGCATCCAGGCGGAGAAGCACGACGTTAACCTGGAAGGCACGGAGGTTACGGTCGAGAAGCAGATGGCCTCCGACCCGCGCCGCATCGACTCGCTCCGGACGGAGGTGACAATGCCGGTGGCCCTTGATGAGCAGACGCGGACGCGTCTGGAGCGCGCCGCCCGCCACTGCCCGGTCGACGAGAGCATCCACCCGGACATCGACGCGCCGATCATCTTCCATTGGCCGGAAGAGACGCCCGTGGCATAGCAGGCCCGAACTGTATCGAAATCGCGGTTATTTCAGCCCGGAGGGCAGGTACCGATGAGCGACGACGCTACGACCGTCACATTGGACGAAGCCAAAGTGCTTCAGAGTGAAACCGACTGGGACGCGCTTGAGGAAAAGACGGACGAGGAAATCCGGGAGGCCGTGGAGAGCGATCCGGACGCGTATTTCTTGGACGAAGACTGGTTCGAGGCCGCGACCTTCGTGGATCCCTCCGCGGCGAAGGAGCGCATTTTCATTCGCCTCGACAAGGACATCCTGGAGTTTTTCCGGGCGGAGGGACGCGGCTATCAGAGCCGTATCAACAAGGTGCTCCGGGAGTACGTGGCCGTCCGACAGTACAAGGAGCAAAAGCGCAAAACGGACGAGGAGGTTGAAAGCGGAGAGCAGACCGATTCAACCTGAAGGGTGAGGCTCTGGAAGAGGGGGAAGCTCCGGATGCTGAGAAAACGATCCCGATTACACCCTCGATTCAACATGAGCCACCTACCATCTCCATTAGGGAGTTTGGGGACGCTCTGGCATCGAGAAGTGGAGGAGTGAGCCACTGGGTCACAATTATTTTACAAAATCAAAACCGCACGCGAATGCGCAGTCCCGCGCCTTTTGGAGGCGGGACTACGCGCGCTTCCTCCGAGAGACTCTCCGCCACTCCGCGCGGAGCGCGTAAGTCTCCAGATGCGCACTTATGTACGCATCCAGGATGGTGAGGGCGTAGAAGAGTCCCGTTCCAACAATCGATAGGTCTCGCCAGCGGCGGTATTTGTCGCGGAGGGTTCGGAGTTGCTGCCCACTTACGTCTCCACCTGTGTTTTTCTCCCCCCCCAATCGCTCTATAACCCGGTTGTAGTCGCCCTCGAATTGTTGGTAAGGGTTCTCCCCGTTTCTTCCTTCGCCGATCTTGTAGAGGTTGGCGTGGCGAAACAGAAGGTACCGACGGTTCATCTCGTAGATGGCGTAGCCGCCGCCCGCCAGTCCCGCGTAGACGAACGGCATTTTGTAGTACTGGCGGTTGTAAAGCTGGCCCCATCCCGGTGCCGCCGCTGCCCGCCAAAGCGCGCCGCGCGGAGAGTGGTCCGGTGAAAATCCCTTTTCTTTCAGAAGGGCGGCCCGAACGCTATCGGGCTGGGCCTGCACTGAACCGCCCCCTACCATCAGAAGCACCCCCAGACCGATTCCAAGGCGACGCATTCGAGTCACAGGCGGTCGAGTGACGAGCCCCCAGAAATTATCGATGTGTGGTAGTAGCTTGTCAAAGCTCAGTCTTGATGCAGTAGCGTGATCTCAAAATCCAAATGAGCGGCACGTCATTTCGAGCGTAGTCGAGAAATCTCCCCGGAGACGCCGCCGTGTTCGGGGAGGTTCTTCGACGTTGCTCAGAACGACATGCCAGGGATTTTGAGATCACGCGCTCTACCAGCATGATCAGATTTGACACTGTAGTAGGTATGGATGTGTGGAGGTATGGAGAGGGAGACATCCTGTACCGACAGCTATCGTGTACGGAGCAAAATGCCATCTCGCCCACACTCCCACGCGCCCTCTCCCATTCAGCCGCACACAACCACACCCGCATGCCAGCCTACCCGTCCGTCATCAGTTCCAGAAGCCGTTCGAGGTCTTCCTCGGAGTAGTAGGAGATTTCGATTGAGCCCTCCCCATCCTTCCGGTGGTGAATCTGCACCTGCGTGCTAAACTGAGAGCGGAGCTCGTCGCGCAACGCCGCTAGCTCCTCCGACTCTTCTCTCTCATCGGCGTCGCCCTCGTGCCAGTCGCGAACACGTCGCTCGACCTCACGGACGGATAGGTCCTCTTCGATGGCCTTCTCGAGAAGCTCTACCTGAACGTCCTCATCGTCCACGGCAATGAGGGCCCGGGCGTGTCCCATGCTCACCTCTTTGTCCCGCAGGGCGGCCTGGATGCGGGGTGGAAGTTGGAGTAGACGCAGGAAGTTGGACACCGTGGCGCGGCTCTTGCTCACCCGCTCGGCCACCTCCTCCTGCGTAAGCTCGCACTCCTCCACGAGGCGCTGATACCCCAGAGCGATTTCGATCGGGTTCAGCTCCTCACGCTGGACGTTTTCGACGAGGGCCATCTCGAGCATCTCCTCCGAGTCGGCCTCTCGAATGAAGGCGGGCAGGTGCTCCATGCCCGCCCGGCGGGCCGCACGCAGGCGCCGCTCTCCGGAGATAATCTCGAACTCCCCATCCCCGAGGGCCCGCACCGTAATGGGCTGAATGATGCCGATTTGCTCGATGGAGGCCGCCAGTTCGTCGAGGGAGGCGTCCTTGAACTCCTGGCGCGGCTGGTACGGATTGGGGCGGATGCGATCCACCGCCACCTCTGCCACGCGACCGAGCAGCCGGGTGCCGTCCTCGAACTGGTAGAGCTGACTCTGCCCCTCGCCCTCTTGCTCACCCTCCCTTTCGCCACTCTCTTCGTCGGGGGCCTCCTCGTCCTGCTCTTCCGGCAGGAGTGCATTGAGGCCTTTGCCAAGTGCTGATTTCTTACCCATGTGAGACCGGGGATCGAAGAAAAGGTGAGCGAAAACGACCGCCGCACAAACGAATCGTGCGGGAGGATCGCGCTACATCGAAAACTCGTCGGCCGGGGTCGTCGATTCTTCCTCGGACTCAGACGTCTCCCCAATTGCGTCCGATAGCGTCTCTTGGTCGCCCGTCGGGGGCGTCTCGGTGCTCTCGACATCGCCCACGCCGTTCTCGCTGTGCGACGAGTCGAGGTACTCCTGGTTGTTGTTGAGAATTTCGCGCGCCAGTGCCATATAGTTCTGGGCCCCGGTGCTGGAGGCCTCGTACAGCAGGGCCGGCTTCCCAAAGCTGGGGGCTTCCGAGAGGCGCACGTTGCGCTTCACGATGGTCTCGAACACCCGCTCGCCGAAGTAGCGGCGCACCTCATCGGCCACCTGGTTGGAGAGCCGAAGGCGCGTGTCGAACATGGTCATGAGGACCCCTTCGATCTCCAGGTCCGGGTTCAGGTGCTGCCGGACGATCTTGATCGTGTTGAGCAGCTGTCCCAGTCCCTCGAGGGCAAAGTACTCGGCCTGCACCGGGATGAGGACCGAGTCGGCAGCGGTGAGCGAATTGAGCGTGAGCAGTCCGAGGGAAGGCGGGCAGTCGATGACGACGAAGTCGTACTTGCGCCGAACCCGGGGCAGGGCTTCACTCAGCAACTTCTCGCGCTGCGTCTCATCGATGATTTCAATCTCAGCCCCCACGAGGTTGATGTGGCTCGGCATCATGTCGAGGAATGGCATCTCCGTCGTCATGATCGCCTCCGACGCGTCCACCTCCCCGATGAGCACCTCATAGATGGAGGTGTCCACCGCGTCGGACTCGATGCCGATGCCGGACGTGCAGTTGGCCTGGGGATCGATGTCCAGAAGGAGCGTCGGGTGCTCCGTCGCCGCCAGGGACGCGGCCAAGTTGATCGCCGTGGTCGTCTTCCCTACGCCCCCTTTCTGGTTCGCGATCGCGATGACTTTTCCCATAACAGACTACAAGACAATCTCGCTCTCAAGAACACCAGCCCGGAGGCCCATGCAATGGGACGGGCCGACCGGTGGGCGCAATTTACGAAACGATCTCCACCAATGTCTACCGGCCACAAATGTCGGCCCCTCACGCTCAACGCAAAACGCGTAACACTCGACGCCGACCCCCACCGGATCACTCGTCCCGACACGAGGGTTTATCAACTGGTTTTTCTGTCTGGTACGAGCCGTATAGACGTACGTCCCAACCGGCATCTGTCGGTCAATGTTCTCCCGGCGCGGGGCCCGCGGGTCCTCGCTCGGCCGGACCCTCCTCCTCGATCGTGTTGCACGAACGCCCCGAGTCCCTGCCATGGCGCGCCGCATTGTTTTGTCGTCGGACCGGGACGAGCCGTCGGGGTCGACGAAGGACCTCACGATCGACTACGCGGAGGACCTTAACGAGCAGCAGTACGCGGCCGCGACGACGGGCGAGGGGCCGCTCCTCATCGTGGCCGGGGCCGGCACCGGCAAAACGCGTACTCTCATCTACCGCCTCGCCTACCTGGTGGAGACCGGCACGCGGCCCCAGCAGATCGTGCTGCTTACGTTCACGCGCCGGGCGGCCAACGATATGACGGCCCGAGCCTCAACTCTGCTCGACGGACGCTGCGAGAAGGTGCGGGGGGGCACTTTCCACGCCTTCTGCCTCGAAGTGCTGCGCCGGCACGCCGAGGCCATCGAGTTCCCCCGCAACTTCACGGTCCTCGATGCGGCCGACGCCGCCGACGTGCTCAGCGTGCTCCGCGCCCGCGGCGACTACGGCGACGGGGAGGAGCGCTTCCCGCAGAAGAACACGCTCTACTCGATGTTCTCGTCCGCCACCAACCGCGACGAGACGCTCGGGGAGACCCTCACGAAGCGCTACCCGCAGTTCACGACCCTGCACGCGGAGCTCAAAAGCCTCTGCAATGAGTACCGGCAGTATAAGAAAGAGCACGGGCTCATGGACTTCGACGACCTGCTGGAGCGTACCCTGGAGCTCTTTGAGGAGAACGACGACGTGCGCCACCAAGTGGCGAGCCGATGCCGGCACGTGCTGGTGGACGAGTACCAGGACACGAATGCCCTGCAGGCGCGACTCGTGCGCCGCTTCGCGTCGGTCCACGGCAACGTCACCGTCGTGGGCGACGACGCGCAGAGCATTTACAAATTCCGCGGGGCCGACTTCCGCAACATTTTTCGCTTCCCCGACCGGTTCGACGACACGGAGATTCTGAAGCTGGAGCGCAACTACCGCTCCACCCAGCCGATCCTGGACCTGGCGAACCACGTCATCGAGCAGGCCGACCGCTCGTACGACAAGACGCTCTTCACAGAGAAGACGGAGGGCGAGCTTCCAGCCCTCGTTCCGGCGGCGGACGGCGACATGGAAGCCCGCTTCGTGGCCGAGATGGTGCTGCGCCTGCGCGAACAGGACGTGCCCCTCAGTGACGTGGCGGTGCTTTTCCGCAGCAGCCACAATGCATATGACCTGGAGGTGGAGCTCAATCAGCGCAACATCCCGTTCGTGAAGTACGGCGGCATGAAGCTCAACGAGGCCGCTCACATCAAGGACGTGCTGGCCCACCTGAAGGTCGTGGAGAACCCGCAGGATGCCGCGTCCTGGAACCGGGCGCTCCAGCTCATCCACGGCATCGGGCCCAAGACGGCGCGCTCCCTCATCGAGTGGACGACGGAGACGGCCGAGGACCCGCTGACGCTCGGGGACGACGCGCCGTTCTCCGACCGGTACGCGGCGCGGCTCAAGCAGCTCTTCTCCACGCTCCGCCACGTCCGCAAAGAGGACACCTCGGTCAACGAGCAAGTGGAGGCGATCCTCGACTACTACCAGCCGCTCTTCGAGAACAAATATGCCGACGATCACCCCAAGCGCGCGCCGGACCTGGAGCACCTGGCCGGCCTGGCCGCCAACTACGAGACGCGGCAGCGTTTCCTGTCGTCCCTCACGCTCGATCCCATCGAGCTGACAGCGCTCGACCAAGAGGCCAGCGAGGACGACGAGCCGCCCCTCGTGCTGTCGACCATACACTCGGCGAAGGGGCTCGAATTCCACACCGTCTTCCTCCTCCGGGCGCTCGACGGCACCATTCCCTCCCGCCACGCGCTCCGCGAGGACGGCGGGGTCGA
>PXSX01000194.1 GCA_003022655.1 Bacteroidetes bacterium QH_1_64_81
TTCTCGCTGGAGGAGAACACGTGGAACGGGCGGACGAACCTGCAGCTAAAAGCGCGGGACGTACGGTTGGAAGGTTGAAGGTTAGCAGATTGGAAGATTAGGGTCAAAGAGATTGCAGGAAGGAGGTGGTGCGGTGCTCCGACCAGTACGTGCCCGCGTCGTTGAACGCGACGAAGCCGCCGTGGCCGCCGCTTTCGGGCACTTCCAGCGTCAAGCGGGCGTGATTTCGGGCGATTGAGTAGGGGTAGCACGCGGGCGGGAGGAACGGGTCATTAGCTGCGTTGAGGAGCAGGGTGGGCACGGCGATCTTCGACAAGACGGGCTTGCTGCTGGCCCGGCGGTAGTAATCGTCGGCGTCCCGAAAGCCGTGGAGGGGCGCCGTGTAAGCGTCGTCGAACCCCCGCAATGTGGTGATCGTCCTGAGCGCCTCGGTGGACACCCGATCGGGGTGCTGCTCGGCCTTCACCCGCATCTTCTGCCTCAGAGAGCGAAGGAAGTATTGGATGTAGTGCCAGTTCGACCACCGATCGATCCGGTCGGCCGAGGCGTCAAGTTCAACCGGGGCAGAGAGGGCGACGGCCCCTCGAATCCGATCGTCCACCTGAGCGCCCCGTTCGCCGAGGTACTTGAGCGTGAGGTTTCCCCCGAGGCTGAAGCCGACGAGGGCGACCGACGCGTAGCCCACGTCGAGCACGTGATCTACCACAAGGGCCAGGTCATCGGTCTTGCCGCTGTGATAGGTGACCGCCTGCCGGTTTGTCTCGCCGCTACACCCGCGCAGGTTGAGGGCGCACACGTCCCACCCGCGGCGAACGAACGCCTGCGCCATGCCCCGCATGTATTTGCGATCCGCACTTCCTTCCAGGCCGTGGGTCAAGATGGCGACGCGGTGCGCCTCGCGGGCATCGGCCCATGCCCAGTCGAGGTCGAGAAAGTCGTCGTCCGGCGTGTCGATGCGCTCGCGGCAGTCGTACGCGAACTGCACCCGCCGGAAGAGCGACGCGTAGAGCGTTTGTCGGTGGCCGCCGTCGAGGAGCGGGGGTGGGGTGTAGGTCGAATCGATGGTTGGCACTTCTGAGGGGTGAGCGTAGGAGCGTGGGGGAGTGGGAGAATGGGGGACGCGGAGGAGCGCTGGAATGAGTGACGGGTGGGGTCGGCGTCATGGGCCGTCTCTCTAAGCGTGACGGAGTGTGGGTGGGGGAGAATGGAAGAGGGGGAGAACGTCGTGAACACATTTCCCTACGCAGTACGCATCACGCAATACGCTCTCAAAAGGCCCGTCGCGCAACGCGAAACGTGGTCCCGAGTCTGGGAGTCCGAAGCGTCAGTGCCGGAGAACAATCGCACCGAACATGCGGCCCGTAGACCCCTCGGTGGCGCGGTGCGAGAAGAAGTGGTCCGTCTCCTGCATCGTGCACCGGTTGGAGACCTCGATGGTGTCGGACGGCACGCCCGTCCCTTCGAGCTGGCGACGGATGGCCGCTTTGAGGTCCACATGGGGACGATCTGCGCCGTCGGGCCGGGCCACCACGGCGTCGTCGAACTGTTCGGCCACCTCGGGACCCACCTCGAACGCGTCCTGCGAGAGGCACGGGCTCACGTAGGCTCGGATCTGGGCCGGCACCGCCCCCTGGTCCGCCATCGTGCCCACCGTGTCGGCGGGGATGCGGCGGACGGCGCCCCGCCACCCGGCGTGACAGGCCCCCGCGACGCCGCGGGCAGGATCGGCCAGGAGCACGGCCGCACAGTCGGCCACGGCGATGGCGAGGAGGAGGCCGGGAGTCGTGGTGACGAGGCCGTCGCAAAACGGCTCGTGCCGTGGCGCGTCGATGACGCGGACGGTGGACCCATGCACCTGCCCGGCCGTGGCCAGCCAGGCGGGATCCGTATCCAGCGCCGCACAGAACCGGCGCCGGTTCTCCTCCACACAGCTTGCCTCGTCGCCTACGTGGCGGCCGAGGTTGAGCGTATCGTAGGGGGGACCGCTCACGCCCCCGTGCCGCGTGCTCATTCCCGCCGTAACGGAGGGGAAATCGGCAAAGGCGCGGGGCCGAAGGAGGGGCGAGCGGCCAGTGGTGGGGGACGATGGCACGGGAGTGCGATCACGAACAGTGCGGAGGCAGGGTCACCGCGCCAACGAGAAGCACGAAAATTGGTTCGCCGAGCGGAGTCGATGCAACCTCTGCCGGCCGCGTACGTCACAAACAATGCCTGCGCCGACTTTGCACGTCGGACGTTCGTCACTGATCTTTCCTTCTCTATGGACCTGGATCCAACCCTTCTCACGTGGGCGTTCGTCGGCGGAGGACTCGCCCTCATGTTTCTGGAGGTGCTCCTGCCCGGGGGCATCGCCTTCTTCCTGGGCGTCGGTGGGATCGTCGTGGGGGGGCTCCGTGCGGTCGGCCTCCTCCTCGATCCGCTTATGGCCACCATTACGTGGATTTTCCTCTCCTCCGGACTCACGATCGCCCTGCGCCCCCTCGTGCTCCGCTTCGCGCAGGGCGAAACGTCCCTGGGCCTCACCGATGAGGACGCCGAGGCGATGGGGGAGGTCGTGAAGGTTGTCTTGGGACGCCCGCACCCTCGAGGGCACGCTGCCGGAAGGCGCGGAGGCCCAGCTCCTGTACCGCGACAATCTGACCTGGGTGGTGGAGCCGGTCGACCACGCCGACCTCGACGCGGAGTTGTCGGAGGCCATCGGGGAAGATGTGACCCGCCAGGATGAGACCGCGGGCCCGGAGCCGACAGATCGCTCCTCCGACCGCTCTGGCCTCGGTTATGATCCATCGGCGCCCCAGACGGGATAGCCCCTGCATCCGGCTTCTGTTCTCGTTTCGTTGCATTGATTGCTCCTCGTCCCCATGTGGACTGCTCTCCTACTCATCCTCGCCGTCGCCCTGTTCGTCGTCTACAACACGTTCATCATCGTGGAGATGCGCGAGAAGGTGATCGTGGAGCGGTTTGGCGAGTACCACGACACGCTCGATCCCGGCTTTCACTTCGTGATTCCCTTCGTCGACCGCGTGGCCTACCGCCACGAGACGCGCGAGCAGGTGCTCGACGTGCCGCATCAGAAGTGCATCACGAAGGACAACATCGAGGTGGAGGTGGACGGCATCGTCTACCTGAAGGTGATGGACGCCTACAAGGCCAGCTACGGCATCAATGACTACCGCCTCGCCGCTGTCAACCTCGCACAGACCACGATGCGCAGCGAGGTGGGCAAGATCACGCTCGACGACACGTTCAGCGAGCGCGACGCAATGAATGAAGCGATCGTGGAAGAGCTCGACGAGGCGTCCGACCCGTGGGGCGTAAAGGTGCTGCGCTACGAGCTCAAGGACATCCAGCCGTCGCAGGACATCGTGCTCACGATGGAGCAGCAGATGGAGGCCGAGCGCGACAAGCGGGCCGAGATCACTACCTCGTCCGGCGACCGGGACGCCCAGATTAACACCTCGGAGGGGGAGCGAGAGGCCTCGATTCTGATGTCGGAGGGGCGGCGGCAGCAGCGCATCAACGAGGCGGAGGGGGAGGCCCGCGAGACGGAGCTCCTGGCCGAGGCCACGGCCAACGGCATTGAGCGAGTGGCCGACGCCGTCGCCCAGCCCGGCGGCTCGCTGGCCGTCAAGATGCGCCTGACGGAGCAGTTCATCGACCGCCTCGGTGAGGTTGTCGACGACGCGAACGTGAGCGTCCTCCCGATGGAGGCGGCCAACCTGAAGTCGTTCTTCGAAGGTGCCTCGGAAGTGACGGGCTCCGTCCGAAATGCGTGAGGAGCGCGGGAGTGGAGAGCACGGGAGTGCAGAGGGGGGAGGGGAGTCGACATTCAGTTGCAAATGCAGAAATTCCTGATCTCATGCCTGTTCGTGAGTTCAAGGAGCTTCGAGTCTACCAGCAGGCCTATGATGCCGCCACGGAGATCTTCGAACACTCGAAGGAGTGGCCGAAGGAGGAGACCTACTCACTGACGGATCAAATCCGGCGGTCGTCGCGGTCTGTCTGTGCGAATATTGCTGAAGCATGGCGGAAGCGACGATATGAGAACCACTTTGTCAGCAAACTCTCGGACGCTGACGCTGAGGCCGCCGAGACCCGGACATGGCTCCAGTTCGGACGTGACAGCGGATACCTCTCTGAAGGGTCTTTTGAGGACCTCGATAGCACCTACAATCACATTTGCGGAGGCCTCGTGAACATGATGAAGGATCCTGAACCCTGGTGCGGCCCAGACGCTGCCCGTGAACCCAACATCCCGTACGATTCCTCTTAACCCCCACGCCCTCGACCCCCACGCCCAGACGCCTACACGCCATGGAAGGCTCTCCCTTCGAGTTTCTCAACACCCTCAGCCTTGGCATTCTGTCGCTGATAGCCCTGTACGTGGCCTACAGGTTTTTGCGGGCCGTGCGGTTCGTGCAGCAGCAGCACGCCTACGTCGTGGAGCGACTCGGCAACTACCACAAAACGCTCGGGCCCGGCATCCACTTTCTCGTCCCTTTCATCGACCGGGTGGCCTACACGCTCGACCTGCGCGAGCAGGCCATTCCCGTGGAGCCGCAGGAGTGCTTCACGATGGACAACGTGCGGGTGGAGGTGGACGGCATCATCTACCTCAGCGTCACCAATCCGGAGAATGCGGCCTACGGCGTCACCGACTACCGCCGCGGGGCGATTCAGCTGGCACAGACGACGACGCGCTCAGTGATTGGGCGCATGGAACTGGACACCACTTTCCAGGACCGCGCGGCCATCAGTCAGGCGGTGGTTGAGGTGCTCGATCAGGTGGACCACGCGTGGGGCATCAAGGTGCACCGCTACGAGATCAAGAACATCGAGCCGCCGCGCACGGTGCAGAAGGCGATGGAGCGGCAGATGACGGCGGAGCGGGAGCGGCGCGCGACGGTGGCCCGGTCGGAGGGAGAGCAGGAATCGACTGTCAACGACGCGAAGGGGTCGAAGCAGGAGCTCATCAACCAGTCGGAGGGGGAGAAGCAGCGCCGCATCAACGAGGCCGAGGGACGGGCTGAGGAGATCGAGGCGCTCGCAGAGGCCACCGCCGAGGCCATCGAACGGATAGCGGAGGCCGTCTCATCGCCGGGCGGGGAGGAGGCGGTGAAGCTGCGCCTCGCCGAGCAGTACCTCGACACGATCGCCAAGCTGGGCAAGGAGGAGAACGAGGTCCTGCTGCCGGCCGACCTTACGAAGTACGAGTCGGTCATCGACGGCCTGTCGCTCGACGAGTTTACGCTGCGCCCGGACGGCGAGACTCCATCCCCGTCGGGCGACGGGGCGCCGGAGAGTGCGTCGGAGAATGAGTAGTTCGGTGTGACGGCGGACGGCCGACCGCGGACCGCGGTCGGTTGTTTTGGGCTGAAATTGTTCCCGTTCGACGCTGCTTTTTCGAGCGGAGCGGGCGGCGACGTGTGTCCCCTACGACGGCCACTGCCAGGTCTGCCGGTGGGATCCCGCCGACGAGTACGGCGAGTCGCTCTGTGAGGGCCACCATATCCGGTGGCTGAGCCGGGGCGGCGACGATGCCTTCGACAACCTGATGCTCGGGTGCCCGAATCATCACCGCGCCATCCATCGGTGCGACGCGCCGCTCGACTGGGGCGACCTGGCTTATGACTTCGGCGACCACCGGGAGGCTGTGGCGGTGGATCGGCACCTGATGTGAAAGTGCCGCCACGTCGGGGGGAAGGTCCACCCCTCGGGACCAAGGTCCCCAAATCCTCCAGCAAGCACCCACATTTTGGTTCAGAAACGACATTATTCGACCGGCTTGCGGAAGATCATGAAGTGCTGACGGGGGAGCATCTCCTTCGTCTCCACCCACTCCAGTCCCACGGCCCGAATCTCCTTCTTGGCCTGCGCCTCCGTCATTTTGTGGAGCGTCTTAATCGGAATGCTCGGGTCTTCCCGCCGGTACTCCACGAGCACCACGCGACCACCGGGCGTTAAATCCTCGTAGAGCGCCGTCATCATCTCGTACGGGTGTGAGAACTCATGGTAGGCGTCCACCATGTAGGCGAGATCGACGGAGTCGGCCGGAAGCTGCGGATCGGTAACGGTGCCGCGGACGGGCGTCACGTTGTCGATGTCCCGGTCCGCGATCCGCTCCCGGATCATGTCCAGCATCTCCGGCTGAATGTCGACCGCGAGGACGTTGCCCTGCGGCACCCGCGGTGCCACACGAAACGTGAGGTAGCCGGTGCCTGCGCCGATGTCGGCCACGGTGTCGGTCGGGTCCAGGGGAAGACTGTCTACCAGCAGATCGGGGCGCTCCTTCGTCTCGCGCGCCGGGCGTTCGAGCCAATCCGCCCCCCGGTGGCCCATGACATTCGAAATTTCCCGACCCATGTACACCTTGCCGGTGCCGTTGCGGCTCGGCGTGCGCTGGGTGTAAAGCGTGTCGGCGGTGTCCGTGGGCGCGGCGGACTGGACCGTAGCGGTGGAATCCGTACCGCCCAGCAGAGCCCCAGCGACGAGTAGACCTGCGAGTAGGAGGGCTGCGATCCCGATGAA
>PXSX01000195.1:0-2667 GCA_003022655.1 Bacteroidetes bacterium QH_1_64_81
GCCGTTACGACCGGTCCCGGAAGCGAGTTGCTAGGGGTGCCCAACATCACGTGGGGCTTTGGGTTCTACCTCTCGGTCGCACTGCTGACTGTGCTCGTGTTTGGGGTCGGTCCCGGAATCCGGGAATGGGTTCAAGGGGTGCGTACAGGCCTACTCACGGGCGGGGTCCTGTATGCGGCCTATCTGACCTACCTTCAGGTCGGCCCAATTGGGGCCTTTTGCATCCTGTGTTTGGTATCGGCCGTCCTCGCAACCTTTCTGTTTGGCACCCAGATCGCCCTTTTCGTGACCTCCTCCTCATCAGTAGAATCTCCTATGCCGACACGTCTCGTGAAGCGACAAATTGCGCTGTTTATCTATTTCGCCGCGGCCGCGGTGGTTCTCGCCGGGGCGGGCTTCGTCTACGTCGATGGAGGGCAGGCGTCCTCCAAGGCCGCACCGGCCGCCGCCGCTCACGAATCGATCCCGGATCAGTGCGAGCTTGAAGCCAAAGACCCTGTCGCCGAGAACGGGGCGTCGCTGGTCAGTTTTCAGGACATCACGAAGGGCAGTGGCGAGTCGGGGGTGACGGTCGTTGAGTACTTCGATCCCAATTGTCCCCACTGCAAGGACTTCCATCAGGTCATGAAGAAACTGGTGAAGGCTCACAGCGAAGAGGTCCGGTTTGTGTATAAGCCGTTCCCGCTTCGCCAGTCGTCTCTTCCGGAGATTCAAGCCCTGTACGTGGCGGCTCAATCCGGCAAATTCAGTGAAATGCTGGACGCCCAGTACGCTCGCCAGAACCGAAGCGGCATCTCTATGAGCGACCTCCGCGCCATTGCGTCGGAGATTGGAATGGACTCGGATGTGCTGAGCGAAAAGGTAGATCAGAATGCGCATCGCGATCAAGTGCTCAAGCAGCGCAAACGAGCCGTGAAGATTGGCGTCGATAGCACGCCGACGGTGCTGGTGAACGGATACTTCGTCAAAACCCGCACGCCGGAGTGCATGAACACCTTCATTGAGCAGGCCAAGGCCGGGACCCTCGGCGGCTCCGCCTCGAAATGAGCTGTGTCCCGGTTTCGGTAGCGCCATGTCTCCGACTCTGGCCCTGCCGGTGCTCGTCCTGCGCCGGGCCGTGCGCACGGAAAATGGCGGAGTGGCTCCGACCTTCGAACGTGTGTTTGGGGCGCACAAGTGGCGGGGCCAGTGGCGGAACGGCATCTTTTCGTATCACCACTACCATAGCACCGCCCACGAGGTGCTCGGCATCGCGGTGGGAGCGGCCCGGGTCCAGCTCGGCGGCCCGGAGGGGGAGGCGTTTGACATAGCTGCTGGTGACGTGCTCGTCCTTCCGGCCGGGGTGGCCCACAAGAATCTCGACTCTGAATCCGACTTTTTGGTCGTGGGCGCCTATCCCGAGGGGCAGGACTGGGACCTGAAGCGGGGGCGTCCTGGGGAGCGACCCGACGCCGACCGCAATATTGAACGGGTATCCCTCCCCTCTCAAGACCCGGTCTACGGCGAACGGGGCCCGCTGGTCGAACACTGGGATCTGCGGGCGTGACTCCGGTCCCCCTAGCATCGGGCTCTGGGGTGGCGCGTCAACACCCGTCCGGAGATGGACCGCCCCTCAGTCGGTCCCAACGCCTCAGCTCTAACTGAACGTCTCCCGCCGTGTCGGTGTTTGTCACCAAGGTTCTGAGTCTCTTCCTGCACCCGTTGTCGCTCGGGCTGGGGCTCGTCGTCGCGGGACTTGTCCTGTCGCAGTGGTGGCGTCGGATCGGTCTCGTGGGGGCGATCGTCGGGGTGCTGGTGTTATGGGTCCCGTCGACGCCCCTTGTCGCGGACTGGCTGCAGGGAACCCTGGAGTCCCGATACCCCCCGACGCCCATCGACTCGGTCCCGACTGCCGACGCCATCGTCATGCTCGGCGGTGCGCTGAAAGCCCCCCAGCCGCCTCGCATCTACCCCGACTTCAATGACGCGGCCGACCGGGTGTGGTATGCGGCGCGGCTCTACCGGGTCGGGAAAGCGCCTCTCATGATCGCCAGTGGCGGGGCGCTTCCGTGGCGAAACCCAGACGACCGTGAGGCCTCAGTCATGCAAACGCTTCTTGCCGACTGGGGCGTCCCGGCCGATTCGGTCCTGCTGGAAGCAGGCAGTGCCAACACGTACCAGAACGCCACTAACACTGCGGAGTTGATGGCAGAACGTGACTTTGATCGTGTGCTCCTCGTGACCTCCGCCTTGCACATGCGCCGGGCCCTGGCTACGTTTCGGAGCGCGGGCGTAGACGCCGTCCCCGCTGCGACCGACTACCAGGTCGCCAAAACGGAGCGGACGATCCTTGACCTTGCTCCCGACGCCGGCGCGCTCACCGGCTCCACCGCTGCGATCCGAGAGTACGTCGGGTATCTCGTCTATGACTGGCGCGGATGGATCGCAGGGCTTTGGTCTGCGGAGGACGTTCTCGGTCCAGGAGCGGTCAGGGGTCAACGCGTCCGGCCCCACCGTTCAGTGGAGTCCATCATCAACGCCCGGTCGTCCCGGAAGAGTGCACCCGGTTCCCTTCGGTCCACGGATCCGCATCGAGGTGAGCCCGCATGGAGCCCGACCGCCTGATGCTTTTCTATCGGTTTGGAGTGGCCCTTGTCCGGGGGCTCTTCACGGGTTTGCAGCGCGGGT
>PXSX01000195.1:2739-8622 GCA_003022655.1 Bacteroidetes bacterium QH_1_64_81
CGCCCGAGCCGGGACAGGATTCGAGCCACGCCTGGCACGAGAACGCCTGGACCCGCATCGTCGAGCAGGAGGGGGTGCGCATCAGCTATATCTACTATCCCGAGGCCGACAACGAGCACGACGGGATCGTCTTGCGGCTCATCAATGAGAACGACGTGCCCGTTCAGTATGCCTTCACGCTCGTCTTCCGCGCCCCCGAGGCAGACACCAGCGTTGTGGTTCGCGGTCGTCTCGCCCCGGGAGAAATGAAGACGGGAGACGACGCGGGCCTCTTCTGGGTGCCATTTCGAGGAGAGGATCGGAGCGTCGGCGAGATTGGGCTCCGCGGGCTGGACGTTTGGACGGCTCGGGCGTCACGCTCTGGTCAACCCAGCCTCACCTGAGAGCCCCGCGGTGGATGCTTCTCGGAGACCTGCGCGGGGACCACGGCAATCGCACCACCACAGGACAGGTTCTCACTGTCGCTCCACCCTTGCGTTCGAGCCCCTCTGACCGACGGATTGGGCCGTTTCGTACAGTCGGATGGGCTCTGAGTCAATACTGAATCGAGATACCCAGTACAAAGTCAAGTTTGATAGGTCGCCTTCAAGTTTTTAAAGTGCGTTATGGGAAGGCCCCTTGACCGCGATCCGAGGAGCTATCGCTCTTCTGTGGCGAGGGGGCCTTCCTTCTTCGTTTTGCCTCGCGCCGGGAGACCGGTGCGGCCGGATCGTCCTCGCTGGGAGAGTTTTTCGTTTCGCTGTCCGTATCCTGGGATTTTTCTTTCTGCCGGGCCTTGAGCCGTTTTTCGTAGCCTGGATCGAAGCGCTGGCCGTTGGTCCAGCAGCCGTATACGATCGCCAGAAGCTTCCGCATGCAGGCGACTTCTGCGACCTTCTTGTGCTTTCCTTTTTCCCGTAGCCGTTCGTAGAGGTTTTGGACCGGGGGGTTGTCGGCGCTCGTGAGCGCAGAGATGGCACAGCTGTAAAGAATCGATCGAATGCGCCGGTTTCCCTGCTTGCTGATGCTCTTCTGCACGGTCTGGTCGCCACTTTCTTCCCACTGCGGGTCGAGTCCAGCAAAAGCCACCAGCTGGGCGACAGAATCAAAGCGGGTAATGTCTCCAATCTCGAGGTAGAGCACGGTCGCTCCCCATTTGCCGATTCCCTCTATGCTCTCCAGAAGGCGGGGCGCTCGCTGGTCCTTAATGCGGTTCCAGAGGCGCTCTTTGAGCCGATCAATGCGCCGTTCGAGCCGGAGAAGATCCTCAGCCGTAAGGGAGAGGGCCAGGCCGGTCTCCTCGTCGGTTTGGCTCGCTACGCTGGTGCGAGCGTTCTCAACGAGCCCTTGTGCCTTCTCTTCGGTCACGTACGGAATCTCGGCAAGTTCCTCCGGGCCGGCCTCGAAGAGCTGGTCGGGCGTCGGGTAGTTTTTGAGCAGCCTCAAAGCCCACTGGCTCAGGTCCCCGCGGACGTGCTGGACCATCTCCGGATGGGCACGCTGCAGAAGGGCATGCAGCTCGTTTTTGAGCTCCACTGACTCCTCGATCATTCCCATCGTCTATCGCGAGAGGGTCCGAAGCCCCGGCTCGGCCCCGGTCTCTGAAAGAGGATGGTGCTCCTCGATCGACCCCCGGCGCAAAAACGTGGCGATCCGGCGGGCACTGATTCGGTCGGTCTTGCCTCCATGAAGCTGCTGCTCGGCAAATTTGCGGAGAACAAGCGCATTCAGCCGGTAGACCGTCAGGTCAAGTTCCTCGGATAGATCCTCGAACAGCTGCAGCCAGTTGGCTTCCATCCCGCCGGTTGCCTCCATGCCCACGACCAACTCTTCTTCCTTGCCCGCCCGCTTGTTCAACTCGCGCATGAGACGGACCGCCCGGTCATGGCCTCGGCGGGTATCGTCCAACTGGAGTTCCTTTCGGATCTGCCCCTCACCATCGCTGATTGCAAAGTCCGCATAGCCTTTTGAGATGTCAGCGCCAACGTATATGTCCATCGCTCCTGTAGAATCGATGCACTATTGGAATCGATGCACTATCGGTCGAAGAGTGCTGGGTCGTTTCTGGCAATCGAGAGGAAACGCTCGAACTGGCGGAAAAACGTGGTCGAGCCACAAGATACCCCACCGAACTCAACTCTCCCGGCCAGAGGGGACGATCTCGATTACGTGGTCAAGGCCACAGTTCAGAGAACTCGTCCTCTGTCCCAGCCGGGAAAATAATAAGCCCTATTCATCCGAGCGTCAGGCGACGTCAGGCCAAAACACAACTTTGAACTTACCAGTTCAGCGCGTGGCGCAGAGCGACGACGGGGATGTTTCTGTGAGCCGAGAACGCTGTGGGTAGAGAACGCTGTGAGCGGTATGTCCGGGGCAAGAGCATTTGATGCGATTGCCGTAGCGTAGGGGGGCGACGCAAAACCGTCTGCCCCCTGCGTCGTAAAGGCACGAGATATCGTCGCTTGGACTCCGGTCACGCGCCTTGTTTTGTCGAATAAAGCACGTTCTTGTTTCCCCGTGAGCACCCCCGAGACTGTGCCGCCAGAAATGGCTTCCGCTCCGCCGAAGGCCGAGGCGGATTCGAAATTCCGTGAGGAGATTGAAAAGCGGCGGACCTTCGCCATCATCAGCCACCCGGACGCGGGCAAGACGACCCTGACCGAAAAGCTCCTGCTGAAGGGCGGGGCCATCCACGAGGCCGGCGAAATTAAAGCCCGCAAGGCCGACCGCTTCGCGATGAGCGACTGGATGACGATGGAGAAGGAGCGCGGAATCAGCGTGACCTCCTCGGTGATGCAGTTTCCGTATCGCGGCTACGAGCTGAACCTGCTCGACACCCCGGGCCACCGCGACTTCTCGGAGGACACATACCGCGTCCTCACGGCTGCCGACAGCGTCATCATGGTGCTCGACAACGCCAATGGCGTGGAGCAGCAGACGGAGAAGCTGATGGAGGTGTGCCGGATGCAGGACACCCCCATCATCACCTTCGTCAACAAGATGGACCGGCACGGCCTGCCGCCCCTCGACATCCTGGAGGACATCGAGGAGACACTCGACCTGGAGACGGTGCCGCTTTCCTGGCCCATCGGCATGGGCAACCGCTTCCGCGGGACTTACAACCTGTATCGCGACGAGCTGCACCTTTTCTCCCACGCCGACATGGAGGGGGAGCACGAGCGCCTGCCCATCGATGACCTGGGCGACCCCCAGCTCGACGAGGTGCTGGGCGACCAGGCTGACGACCTCCGGTTCGACGTGGAGCTGGTCCGCGAGGCCGGCGACGAACTGGACCTGCAGGCCTACCTGGAGGGCACACAGACCCCGGTCTTCTTCGGGAGTGCGCTCAGCAACTTCGGGGTGGGGGACATGTTCGACACCTTCGTCGAGATTGCCCCGCCGCCCCAGCCGCGTCCCACCGTCACGCGGGAGGTCTCGCCCTACGAGAAGGACTTTACGGGTGTGGCCTTCAAGATCCAGGCGAACATGGACCCGAAGCACCACGACCGCATGGCGTTCGTTCGGGTGTGCTCGGGCAAATTCGAGAAGGGCATGGAGGTCATCCATCATCGCACCGGGCAGACGATGCGCCTCAACAATGCCACCACCTTCATGGCCCAAGACCGGGAGGGCGTGGACACCGCCTATCCGGGCGACATCATCGGCATTATGAGCCACGGGCGCGTCAAGATTGGCGATAGCTTTTCGCAGAGCGAGCCGCTCCACTTTACGGGCGTGCCCAGTTTTGCGCCGGAGCACTTCCGCAAGGTGCGGCTCGACGATCCCTTCCGCTCGAAGCATCTGGGGAAAGGCCTTCAGCAGCTGAGCGAGGAGGGGGCCATCCAGGCGTTCCGGCCGCTGCGGGGCAACGATTACATCCTCGGCGCGGTCGGGGAGCTGCAGTTCGACGTGACCCTCGACCGCCTGGAGAACGAATACAATGTGGAAGCGCATCTTACCGGCGTGCCCTACACCTGCTGTCGATGGGTCGACGGGCCGGCGGAAGACCTCGAAGACTTTGAGGCCGACCACAGGGACCGCCTCTTCCGGGACGCCGACGGCGACCTGACCTATCTTGCGCTCAGTGACTTTCGGCTGGAGCGGACGATGGAGGCCGAGACCTGACCCGCGTGTGCCCGGTAGCTCACGCCTCTCTGCACCCGCGCTCCCTCTCGCTCCGTCCCTCTCCGCCCACCCGAAAGGGCATCCTCCTCCGAGGGACCCATGTCCGATCCGCTCCTCATCGGTGGCGTCGTCATTGCCTGCTTCGTCGCGTTCAACATTGGGGGCGCGACGACCGGGCCCGCCTTTGGACCAGCGGTCGGGGCCAATGTGCTGTCGAAGACCACCGCCGGGGTGCTCATGGCCGTTGCATTCTTTGGGGGTGCCTACACCATCGGGCGGCGCGTGGTGGACACGCTCGGGCAAGAGCTCGTCCACAACCCCTCGGTCTTTACCCTGGAGGCCAGCATCATCGTCCTGTTCTTTATCGGCGGGGCGCTCCTCATTGGCAATCTCTCGGGGGCCCCGGCCTCGACCTCGATGACCGCAGTGGGGGCCATCGCTGGGCTCGGCCTGGCGAGTGGGGAGCTCAATCTGGCTGTCATCGGGGAGATTCTTGCCTGGTGGATTCTGTCGCCGATCATCGGGTTCTGGCTGGCCGTCATGGTGGGGCGCTACGGATACGAGACGCTCGACCGGCTTGTCGCCATTGAACAGAGCGAAGGGCCGCTCGTCGTCTTTGAGCGTGTGGAAGTGGACGTGCGGCCCGTGATGCGACCCGACGAGTCCCAGGTGGTGGGTCTTGAGCCCGCCGAGGTGAAGCTGCGCCCCGCCCTTGGCCCGAATACGTCCCGGCGCGAGTTCGTGGGGACGGCCGTCCTCGTGACCATCGGCTTCCTGATGGCCTTTAGTTCAGGGACGAGTAACATCGCCAACGCCATTGCGCCTTTGGTGGGCAGTGGCGCCCTCGCGATGAATCCCGGCATCTTCATCGGGTGCGGGGCCGTGGCCGTAGGGGCACTCACGATCGCCCGCCGGACCATGGAGACTCTGGGGAACGACATCACCGACCTGCCGCTCACGGCCGCGATCGTGGTGGCCCTCCTGAGCTCCACGATCATCATCATTCTGTCGGCCCTCGGCATCCCGGCGAGCTTCGTCGTGGTGGCCACGGTGTGCATTATCGGCCTGGGCTGGGGCCGCTCGACGCAGGCCGTCTCGGTGGCCGACGCCGTGCGCGGGGACGTGTCGCCGCAGGTGTCAGTCGGGGCCCTCGCCGGAGAGGGAGACGCCCCCACGGTCGGCGGCATGGACCCACAATCGTCCCCACGATCCGCGTCTGGACGGCGACCCGCACAGTCATCCTCTGGCGGGACTTCTCGGTCGGATCTGTTTGATCCTGGGACCAGCGTACGGATCATTCTGATGCAGAATGTCGTGCCCATTCTTGCGACTGGAGGGTCGTATGTCACGTTTCTGCTCCTTCCCCTCGGAGGGTGAGGCGTAAGAAGCTGTTTGGCAGACTGTCTATGGCCTGCGACTTCGCGGATCTCGTGCAGAACGGCTTCTGCACTCGCCCGGTAGTTCCACTACAGGACTCGTTTGGGCCCCGTTCATGCACGTCGCCCGCTGTGTCTCGGCTTAAATATCCATCCACCAAACAGCTTCCAAATATCTGTTCGAGATTGTTGAACGCAACCGGTGCAGATATATGCACCTACGTGGACGTCAAACCCAGTTTTACATTGATCTGATCTACGGCCTCGGGTTTGCGGTCGGCTTCGGCTACCTGCTTATCGTCGGCATGAACCCACTCGTGGCCGCCTTTCAGAGCGGGCTCGTGCTGGGCTACTTCCTGCGGGTGTGGGAGAACATGAGCGTCTACGAACGCATCCTGCACGA
>PXSX01000196.1:0-586 GCA_003022655.1 Bacteroidetes bacterium QH_1_64_81
GGTGCGAGTGATCGCCGAACAGTTGCTGTGGAGCCTGCGCAACTACCGGATTCTGCGTGTTGGTTGAAGACGGAAGCCGATCTTTGCTCACTGCCGCTCTTACTGGGAAAAGCCCTTAAGAGGGAGGCCGCTCAGTGTGGGCATCTGGGAGGGAAACGCCCGCATGCCCACCCCGACGGCAGTCGGGACAGGTACTTCCATTTACGATCCCTGTACGAGAGCAGGCCCTCTCCAAGCTTCCTCACATATCGACAGAATTGCCCATGCGATCCGATCCGACTGTGTACGACGACGAGGACCTCGATGCTGCGGTGGCGGCGGTGCGGGGGCGTGTCGATGCGTCGCCCGAGGTGGCCCTCGTCCTGGGGTCCGGCCTGGGGCGGCTGGCGGAGGCGGCGAACGAAACGACGGTCGTGCCAGTCAGCGACATTCCCGACTACCCCGAGTCGACCGTGGAGGGACACCACGGGCAGCTCGTCTTCGGGGGGCTGGAGGAGACGCGCGTCGTCTTCGTGCAGGGACGCGTGCACCTGTACGAGGGCTACCCGGTGCAGCAGATTGCGATGCCGGTGCGGCTCGTCCACGC
>PXSX01000196.1:593-1879 GCA_003022655.1 Bacteroidetes bacterium QH_1_64_81
GCGGCGCGGGACCTATGCCTGGACGCTGGGGCCCAGCTACGAGACGAAGGCGGAGGTGCGGGCGCTGGAGCACCTGGGGGCCGACGCGGTGGGGATGAGCACGGTGCCGGAGGTCCTTCAGGCGCACCGGCTGGGGATGACGGTGCTCGGCCTGTCCACGATCACGAATCCAGCGGCGGGGCTGGCGGCGGGCGCCCTCGATCACGACGAGGTTCTCGAGGTGAGCGAGCGTGTGCGGGGAGATCTGATGAGGCTCGTGCAGGGGATTGTGCGGGTGTCAGGTGTGTAGGGGCAGAGGTGTGGACGGGCGAAGGATGAGGATTGAGAGTGGAGAAGGGTAAAACAAGTCCTTGCAGACCTCAAGACCAGACGTCCCTCGGTCCCACGAAAGCCAAGAGCCCAGCTGTTAGAGTCTGTTTTGATTTTGCGTCGAATCGGGAGAGCGTGTGCTCGAACCCCTTCGGTGCGAGCAATGATGAGGTGAAAATCGGACCACGATCAAGGCCTGTATTCCGAAAGCGTTCGGGACGGCTGAGATCGAGGACGATTTGCAGCCCATCAAGGCCGCTCGCAGCGCCCTGAGCGGAGGCGATCGAGCTCCGTTTGGAAGCGCGCCCGCATCGGCTCCAGGCGCGGGTCGTCGTGATGCCCAGCGGCCTCCAGCACGGCCCAGTGAAACCAGCGCTGCGCCTCGGCGTCGCCGCTGAGGGCGGCCAGGATGTCATCTCCCGCCTCCAGGCTCTGGGTGATCGACCACAGGTTGTGGATCTTGTCGGCCAGGCTGATGGCGGCTGCCTCGGGGTTGCCCGTGCGGACGCTTTCCAGGTAATCCTCCTTGCGGGTGCGCCAGGGGCGCATCTGACCGTCGTCGTCCAGCTTCTGCTCCGACACCTGTGCTACGAGCCGGGCCACCTCCGCCCCCACGGCGTCGCGGAGCTGCTTGCGCCGCAGGCGCTGTCCGTGCTCGTTCATGTCCTCGATCGCGTCGTGCAGGTACGCGGCGGCCACCACCGTCTCGTCCCACCCCGCCCGGTGCACGATGGATGCGACGGCCGCGAGGTGCGCGATCACTGGAATCTGAATCTCGTTCCCTTCCGGCACCTCAAAGGCCGGGTCGCGCCACACGCTCTTCCGATAGGTGCCGTCGTGCCACTGGGCCGACAGCTCGATCGCGTGCTCGATGAGCGGACTGAACAGGGGATCGGGATCAGGCACGTCGTCCATGAGCAGTACTCAACAGTCTTGTCCCTGGCGATCGAACCTCCCTCTGACGTTCGCACCTCCAC
>PXSX01000197.1 GCA_003022655.1 Bacteroidetes bacterium QH_1_64_81
GCGACCCGAGCAGCATCGCCCAGTCGGTGCGCATCGCGTGGGCCATGCTCCAGAAGCCGTACTGGCTCAGCTCGCGCACCTCGAACGGCCCGAAGCCCGTTCCCATCCAGATCGGAATCTTCGTCGTGAGGATGGCCACCGTCATGATCGTGGCCGTGCCCGCCGCGGCCAGCCGCGTGTAGAGGCCCAGCAGAATCAACGCACCGCAGACGACCTCCGTCGCGCCCACGAAATTTGCGAGGAGTTCGGGCGCAGGCCACCCCACGTCGTCGAAGCGACCGGGCCCGCGCATCGCCGGATACAAAAACTTCTGGACGCCCTCCGACAGAAAGACGGCACCCACCATCAGGCGGACGAGCGGAAGCATCCGCCGGGCCGCGGCGGGGGACGTGCGGGAGCGCGAGTTCGACATGAAACCGATGTGTCTGGAACGATGAAGAGACGTCACTGCTGCATCCCCGCGACGGCGGCAACAGACTCGCCGAGCACGAGGAACGCACACGCAGCACCCAGCGCGACCAGAGCGAGGCCCAGAACGTTGCTGAGAAGGATGTTGCTCAGCCCCGTCAGGATTCGTCCCTCCCGCAGCAGCAGGAGACTCTCGAGGCCGTAGGTCGAAAACATCGTCAGCGAGCTGATGCCCCCGGTAAACACAAACACCCGGACCTCCTGCGAAAATGAGTATCGGTTGGCGAGCACCCACAAGGCGCCAATGAGGAAGCAGCCCAGGAGGTTGGCCGCGAGCGTGCCCCAGGGAACGTCCGGAGGTACGAAGCGGAGTGCGAGGGACGAGATCGCATGACGCAGCAGGGCCCCGAGGCTTCCGCCGAGGGCAATCCAGAAGAGCTTGCTCATGACTACAGGGTCAGCAAAGGAGACCGTACTGCGCGGAAGCGGTTGTCGGCGGACCCCATCGCCATCGATCACTATCCCAGAAAGAAGCGTCGTCCCGACAGGTTCCCCCCAGAGCAAGGCCCCCAGTCCCCCGAAATGGTGCGGCCCTTCCCTGAGCGGTTTGGGGAAACGCCCTGACTACCGGACACCTTCGGATGGCAGGTCACTGTTCGCCGGTGAAGCTCCCGAAGAGTACAGGTCATTCTGAGCGGAGCGCAGCGGAGTCGAAAGATCTCCCAGAATAGAGCGAAAACGCCGAGTTCAGTCTGAAACTACTTCTTCGCTGCGCTCAGGGCGCGAAGAGATTCTTCGGTCGCTTGGCAGCTCCCTCAGAATGACGAGTCCTTTACGACCACAAAAGGACCTCTTGAACGTGCACTACGGATGTGTGTCGGCAACGGCCACGTAAAGCGACGACCAGCTCCACAGGCGGTCGAGCCCCACGTGCAGCGGCTCGTCGCTGAGGGTCGCGAGGGCACGGGCGACGTGCACCGTGAGGCCCTGCTGCTCGGTCCGGACGTACGCCTCCGAGTCGACCGGCGGCTCGGTGTCGACGGTGGCCAGGTCCACCCGTCCGCCACAGCAGCCATGGCGCGGCTGGGTGCGGATCGTGAGCACGCCGCCCTTCTCGCGGACGTGGGCGGCCGCCTCGTCGTCGATGGTGAGATCGGGGGGAGTCATCTGGAGGCAGCAGGTCGGAGAGATCTACGCGGTCGCTCGGGCCTCAAACTGCGGCCGGGTGGCGTTGGCGATGCGCACGAGCGCAAGCATCAGCGGCACCTCCACGAGCACACCGACCACCGTCGCCAGCGCGGCGCCCGAGGTGACGCCGAAGAGCGCGATGGCCGTCGCCACGGCGAGCTCGAAGAAGTTGCTCGCCCCAATCATGCTGGCCGGCGCGGCCACGTCGTGCGGCACGTTCCAGGCGTAGGTCCAGCCGTAGGCGACGGCAAAGACGAAAACGGTCTGCACCACGAGCGGCACCGCAATCAGCACGATGTGGAACGGATTGTTGAGGATGACCTCGCCCTGGAAGGAAAAGAGCAGCACGAGCGTGAGGAGCAGGGCCCCGATGGTAACGGGGCCGAGGCGTTCCAGGAAGACGTCGTTGAACCACGCCACGCCCTTTTTCCGGATGAGGACTGTGCGCGTGAGGGCCCCGGCCGCCAGCGGAATCACGATGTAGAGCCCCACGGAGGTCAGCAGCGTGTCCCACGGCACGACCACGTCGCTAATCCCCAGCAGCAGGGCCACGATAGGGGCAAACGCCACCAGCATGATCAGGTCATTGATGGACACCTGCACGAGCGTGTAGGCAGCATTCCCGTCGGTGAGGTAGCTCCACACGAAGACCATCGCCGTGCAGGGCGCCGCGCCGAGGAGAATGGCCCCCGCTACGTACTGGCTCGCCAGGCCTTCCTCGATGAAAGGCCCGAAGAGGCCCTGCAAAAAGAGCCACGCGAACCCGAACATCGTGAAGGGCTTGATGAGCCAGTTGACGACGAGGGTGACCGTGATGCCTTTCGGGTGGCGACGCACGCCGAGCACGCTCTGAAAGTCGACCTCCACCATCATCGGGTAGATCATGGCCCAGATGAGAACGGCGATCGGCAGGTTCACCTGCGCGACCTCCCACTCACCGAGCGTGTTTGGCACGGCGGGAACGAGTTGGCCGAGGGCCACTCCGGCGGCGATGCAGAGCGCGACCCACAGGCTCAGGTACCGTTCGAAGACGCCGAGACCCTGCTGGCTCTTTTCGGCAGTCGCGTCGAGCGTGTCCGCCTGTCCGTTCGTCGGAGGCTTGATGGTCTTCGTCGCGTCAGCGTCGGGGGACGAGGTCGTCTGTTCGGGCATTTTGGGGGGTTTGCGTGGGGTGTTGGGAACTTGAGTCGTCTCGTCGGGACGGTTGGACTGTTCGAGGTCCTGTACAGGGGCAACAGGCGTGCCCGGGCCAACCCTCGTCGTGGGCCAGAGCCGGGCGCCCGCCCGGACTCATTCGTCCGGGCGGGTGCCCCGGACCGTGACGCTCCAGAGGCCGCTCTCATTCAGCGCCGCCCGGTCGGCGTCGGAGAGCGCGGCGGGCAGCGCCTCCTCGGGAAGATCGATGCGGCGGCGGGCCGGCACCGCCACGTCCACGAAGCCGGTGCGCTCAAGCCGCCCCAGGTACTCGGCCTCGTCAATCGCCCCCGCCACGCATCCGGCGTAGAGCTCGGCGGAGCGCCGCACCGCATCCGGCAACGCTCCGTCCGTGACGACGTCCGAGACGCAGAAGTGACCGCCGGGTCGAAGCACCCGGTACATTTCGGCAAAGGCTCGCTCCTTGTCGGGCACAAGGTTGAGAACGCAGTTTGAGAGGACGACATCGGCCGTTTGCTCCCCCAGCGGAAGGTCCTCGATCGCCCCCTCCACAAACGCCACGTTACCGACCCCCAACTTTTGGGCGTTCGCCCGGGCCTTCTCCACCATCTCGGGCACAAAGTCGACCCCAATGACGCGACCGGATGCCCCGACGACGCGCCGCGCCACAAACGCATCGAGCCCCGCCCCCGAGCCGAGGTCGACCACCGTCTGGCCCGCTTCGAGTCCGGCGTGGTCGGTGGGCACCCCGCAGCCGAGCTCCAGGTCGGCGTCGGCCACGTAGCCGTCGACCGTCTCGTAAGCCTCACCGATCATATTGGTGGTCGCCTCGGCCTCGGCGTCGCCGCAGCACGAGGTGGCGTCGCTCCCGCATCCCGGTTCGTCCCCACGGGCCGCTTCGTCCCCGCGGGCGATGGCCGCGTACTTGGCCCGTACCGCCTCGCGAACGTCGGATACGGGGGCGTTCATCACTGAGTCAGACATGGTGTTGGTCTGTTTATCCGATTATCGTCGATATTCGATACAACCGTTGATCTTCCGCGTTTCTGGATGAATGGCGCCCAGTTCTCCTTTCATCGTATTTCTACGATGATTGGGATGGAGTCCCGTCAAGGAGACCGCGATCCGGTCTCAGTCGCCTCCGGGGCAAACGTCTCGTCGATCCAGTCCGCGAGCGCGTCGCGCACCCGGCGGAAGACCGCCCGCCGTTCCTCGTCGGTCCCCTGGGCAGAGGAAGGATCCTCGAACGACCGGTGCAGGTTTTCCTCCTCAGCCGGCAGGTAGGGACAGGCTTCCCGTGCGGCGTCGCAGACGGTGACCACCACGTCGAACGTGCGGCCACCGAGGTCGTCGATCGTCTTGGAGTGATGATCCGACAGATCGACGTTGACCTCCTCCATCACCGCCGTGGCGAGTGGTCGCACGTGAGTCCGTTCGGTGCCGGCGCTGTACACGTCGTACTGGTCGCCGTAGCGGTCGCGAAGCAGCCCCTCGGCCATCTGTGAGCGCGCCGAGTTGTGGGTGCAGACGAAGAGAACGGAGGTCTTGGCCATGGCGGGAGGAGATTAGCAGCGGGCGCGGTCGGGGGCGGCGTCCAGCAGGCCCTCGAAGAACGCGCCGAACTGGTCGCGCACGGCGTCGAGGGCCGCCGGATCGAGGCAGTAGCAGACGCTTGGGCCGTCGACGGTGCCCTGGATGAAGCCGGCCTCCTTGAGGACCTTCAGGTGGCGAGACACGGTGGACTGGGCTAGGGGCAGATCCGCCACGATTTCGCCGCAGATGCACTCGTCCCGGTTGGCCAGCACGCGTAGGATGGCGAGGCGGGCGGGGTGAGAAAGGGCCTTGGCCTGCTCGGCCATCTCGGCCGTCTCGGCGTCGAACTGGTCGGCTTTCGTGTGCATGCCGGAAACTTTTTTGGCTGTTTATCGCACGTATACGATGGACTGAGCGACGCGCCGTTCCGGCCTCGCTTCCGCCCCCGTCCGACCGGCACCTTGCCCGCGCCGCCCGGGC
>PXSX01000198.1:0-2706 GCA_003022655.1 Bacteroidetes bacterium QH_1_64_81
GGCTTGGCCTGTTTTTCGACAGTCGGCTTATCCTCTTGCTGAGCGGTTTTCCAGTCGAAGTACTCGTCCATGTTCAGGTATCGCCTGCCGGTGGACCACCCTTCATGCGTCTCCCCGCAGATAGCGCCGACAAGCCGTTCGGCGGAGTTCATGTTCGGGAAGATGCGGATCACCTTTTCCCGACGCCTGATCTCCTGAATGTAGCGTTCCAGCATGCGGCGCTTCGGCACCGCGCGGCGATCGGGGGCCTGCAGGGGATGTCTCCGGTCTGTGCGGGAGGTCGGGGTTCTTCGCTCACACCGGCCTTGTGCTGCTCAGCCGTTCTCTCCCTGTCTTTCCACGACCGTAACGACCCCGCCACTTCATCTCCCTAAGCTGATACCTCCTCCAAGGAGGGCAAGCACCAAAAGTACGATCAGAATGGTCCCAATAGTGCCCATAAGTCAGCGTGTTGTGTGGACGAGTGCTATTGAAATGTGCTTGTGCTCGCGCTTCGTCTAAGTGTTACGCCGCCGACGCTCACATGTATCCTCAAACATAGGCGTTTCAAGTACGGCTGGCCATAGGAAAATGTCTGAAACCCCGGTGGGAAGAGCTCCGAGCCTCCTAACCAAGGCTCGTTCTTGTATGGAAGGCGTTCTTTGAGCGTCTCCATAGGGGCCGACGGACCCAACCGCTAACCAGGCCCCAGGCATGGCGTCCCGATTGCCGAGCAGGATCTTTTTGAGTTCCTCGTCGCTTAGATCGACAGAAAGGGTCATCGCGCTGGTGTGGGTTTGGTTCTACTTCGACGGGTAGGTTCCAAACCTAACGCAGCGCGGGGCCCTTTCTCATCTTCGGCGGGCCCGGACTTTTGCAAAGTATGGACTCAACCCTGCCCAATGAGACGTCATCCCCCAAAGAGACTCCTGGACCCATGGCACAAGACGTAAACAAGGTTATCCTTATCGGCACCCTAGGAGAAGAGCCCGACCTAACGTACACCCGTAGCGACACCGCCGTGTGCAAGATGAGACTGGCCACCAACGAATCCTATACCGAACCGGACGGCAACGAGGTAGAAAAGACCGAATGGCACGACGTGGTAGCCCGGGGAGAACTTGCGGAGGCCAGCATCAAGTCCTTACAGAAAGGCTCCCGCGTTCGCGTCGAGGGCCGTCTTCAAACTCGCTCGTGGGAAAATCTGGAGGGCAAAACCCGATATACCCGGGAGGTTAGCGTGCGTGAGATGAGCTTCCTCGACGATTCCCAGCAAGGCGAGGGGAACGACTAAACCACGCTCGACTGGAAGTCGAGGGATTTTATGTAAACCAGCAGGAAATCCTGAAAAACGGGGCGTCGGTGGTGCTATTCGGAACGCTCATTCTGACGGACCGGTGGTGGGTCCACGTGCCCATTTCGGTGCTCTACTTTCTGGCGGTGGGGTGGGGGATGACCATCAGTATCTTCGGATTCTAACGAGGCCCTGAAGCATGGCAGCTACGGGAATACGTTACGTATTTCCGCCGAATGGCGAATGTCGCCGTGAACGCCGCGCATGCGTTACGGAAAGAGTCCAATGCGTAACAATCGGCCGTCAGGCGGGCTTTTATTATTCCCCGTCTCCGACCCGTCCAACAGCCTGTCAATGGTTTCAACATTTTCGTTGGTTGTCGTTAGGGTGCCGCTGTAGCTGTCGTTTGCCGTGTCCGAATCAGTCGCCGCGGCGCCGGACTCGCTTTCTCAGCTTAGGAGTCACAGTCGGCGTTGCCGCCGTAATCGACCGCAACTGACTGAAGGGTCTCGCCACTTCCTAGGTAATCGGTGACATCAAGGGTGGCAGTGACCCGACCGTCGCTGCTTTCATAGTCCTCGTAGTAATCATCATCGCCATCACTTTGGATTGATGAGGAGTCGGTCTGGCCTGTCCAGTTGCTTGGTTGAACCGATCTGGTACAGGTGTTTCCCGGGTCATCATCCCCGCCACCAGACGGATCCGTGGCGGAGCTTGAATCTTTTCTGGGGACGAGCCGTCCAATCCCTGCCAAAAGTAGGTCTTCTAATTAGGACCTCGGAACGTTATGCCGCGCAGCGACTGGATCGGGCTCGGGAGCAGTCTCCTCCTTCACGGGGGACTCGCGATCCTCTTTTCCCCAGGCCAGCCGGTCGACGCCACGGAGGAAGTCGAGAAGACGACCGCCCCGGAGCCGCAGGAAGAGACGCCGGAGCCGGAAACTGAGCCGGAGGAGCCGGCCGAGGAGCCGGAGTCGGAACCGGTCAACCTACCGGAGGAGGAGCAGAGTGAGGAGACCGTGCCGCCGACCGAGGAGGAAACGACCGTGCCGGAGGCCGAGGCCCAGCCCGAGTCCGAGCAGGAGGCCGATCGGCAGGAGCCGAGCGAAGAGCCCGGCGATGAGTCCGGCGATCCCGGATCGGGCACGCAGGAGGAGGCCGCCGCCCCGTACAACATCGAGGGACTGGACCGGGACCCCCAGCGCGCTCCGCTGCCGCAGTACGCGGAAAAGGTCAACGCCCGCATTCAGGTCCAGATCACCGTCAATCCGGAGGGCCGAATCGTCCGCCGCGTTCCCCTGAAGAAAGGCAGTCCGACACTGGAGGCCGCGGTCATGGACGCCCTGCAGCAGTGGCGCTTCAACGCGCTTCCGCCCGGCGCACCGCAGGAGAACCAGACCGGCACCATCACCTTCACCTTCCGGCTGGAATAAG
>PXSX01000198.1:2799-6828 GCA_003022655.1 Bacteroidetes bacterium QH_1_64_81
CGTCCCCGGACTCTTCCGTCGAGGTCCCCGTCGACATCGACGTTCGCGCGCTCTCCGAGGCCCTCCTGGAGCCCCGCGTGATCGAAGAGAAAATGCTCACGCTCATCCGGCAGGGGCGCATCGCCAAGTGGTTCAGCGGGTACGGGCAGGAGGCCATCGCGGTGGGCACCGCCTGGGCCCTCGACGACCGCGACTATATTCTGCCCATGCACCGCAACCTGGGCGTGTGGACCACCCGCAACGTGGACCGCGAACGCCTGTTCTGCCAGCTGATGGGGAAGGAAGGGGGCTTCACGAAGGGGCGCGACCGCACCTTCCACTTCGGCCTGCCGGAGAAAAACCTCGTCGGCATGATCTCGCACATGGCCGCCATGCTGCCGGTGGCGTGCGGGCTGGGGCAGGCGATCCGGTACCGCGACGAGGCGCGGGTGGCCTGCGCGTTCTGCGGCGACGGCGGCACCCGCGAGGGCGACTTCCACGAGGCGCTCAACCTGGCATCGGTGTGGGACCTGCCAGTGATTTTCCTCGTGGAGAACAACGGCTACGGCCTATCGACGCCAACGGACGAGGCCGTGGCCGTCGACGACATTGCCGACGCCGCCGCGGGCTACGACATGCCGGGCCGCGTGGTGGACGGCAACGACGTGTTCGCCGTGATCGACGCGGTGGAGGACGCCCGCGCCCATGCTCGGGCGGAGGGACCAATCCTGCTGGAGATGAAGACGTTCCGCGTGCGGGGGCACGAGGAGGCCTCCGGCACCACCTACGTGCCCGATGAGCTCATCGAGGAATGGACAGAGAAGGACCCGGTCGACCGCTTCACGACCGAGCTCCGAGACGGGGGGCTGCTCGACGGCGACGAGATAGTGGCGATTCGACGTGACCTCGAAGCCGAGATCGACGATCTCGCCGAGTGGGCGCTCGACCAGCCCGAGCCGGCGAGCACGCCGGAGGAAGAGCGGGACGCCGTCTTCGCCGACGCCCCGGCCCCGGCGCCGCCCGCTCCCGACGCGGACGCCGAGGAGACCCGCTTCATCGACGCCCTCCAGGACGCCCTCTGGACCGCGATGGAGGCCGACGAGGATGTCGTCCTGATGGGGCAGGACATCGCCGAGTACGGCGGTGCCTTCAAGGTGACCGATGGGTTCTTCGACGAGTTTGGCAAAGAACGCGTTCGCAACACGCCCATCATCGAGGACGGGGCCATCGGGGCGGGCATGGGGCTCGCCATCGAGGCCCTTCCGGCGGTCGTGGAGATGCAGTACGCCGACTTCATCTCGTGCGGCTTCAACCAGACGGTCAACAACCTGGCGACGACGCACTACCGGTGGGGGCAGCCCGTCAACGTCACCATCCGCGCGCCCTTCGGCGGCGGCATCGGGGCGGGGCCGTTCCACTCGCAGTCGATGGAGGCGTGGTTCGCCCACACGCCGGGCCTCACGGTGGTCATTCCCGCCACGCCCCGCGACGCGAAGGGACTCCTGCGCACCGCCCTCGCCGACCCCAATCCCGTGCTCTTCTTCGAGCACAAGAAGCTCTACCGATCGGTTCGCGGCGAGGTGCCCACCGAGGACTACTCCCTGCCGTTCGGCGAGGCCCGAATTGCCCGAGCAGGCACCGATGCGACCATCGTTACCTACGGCGTGGGGGTGCACTGGGCGCTCGACGAGGCCGAGCACCAGGCCGAGGCGAACGGGGCGGAGCTGGAGGTCGTGGACCTGCGCACCCTCGTGCCCTGGGACCGCGAGACGGTCCGTCGGTCGCTCGACAAAACGAATCGCCTCCTCGTGCTGCACGAGGCGACGCGCACGGCGGGCTTTGGGGCCGAGGTGGCGGCGGAGCTGGGGGAGATCGGGTTCACACTGCTCGACGCCCCCATCACGCGGGTGGCCGCCGAGGACCTCCCGGTGCCCAACGCCAAGCCGCTGGAGGACGAGATCTTTTCGGCGAAATCGAGGCTGCGGCCGACGGTGGAAGCGCTGCTGGCATTTTAGCGGTTCGGCTTCGGTGCAACAGTGTAAAGTTGAGCGCTCAGGCTTGAAGACCGTCGAACTTCTCGGATCCAAGGATCCCCGGCCTTGACCTTTTCGTCCATTTTGGTTCAATCCAAAATGGACATCCCACTTGGAGGATCGAGTACAAAGCTTCGGCCCAGGCAGCCAGGCGGGCGGATTGAAAAGCCGAAGGGCAACGGTGCCAGAATAAACTTTACACCATTGGGCTTATTGATCGAGGAGGGGATCGATTCGATCAACCGGAGAGTGATAGCCGGAGTCGATCATCGCCGCAAGCAGTCTATTGGCCTGCGACCGGGACGGATTGCCACATCGTACAGCGACCACAAGAATCCCCAACGTTCCCGTGACCGGAATGTCGTGCTGACGGGCCTCCTCTCGGGCATCTGCGTCGTCACTGGCAAAGAGTCCATCTCGGTGTGCGGCGACCGCCAGACAAGACCGTTCGCCGGGACCAAGCCGATCAGAGAGCATTTGGGCGAGATCGGCTTCCTCAGAGGTGGATTCGATGCAGGGCAGCGACTGCCACACTCCCTCGGGAACCTGATCTTCAGCTACACCCCTTTCGTACTCCGCCATGACAGCGGGCGTTGTACATACCCACTCGAACGCGCTCTCCAAGACGAGATCAGGCCGGTCGACAGTGGCGAAGTTCACCAGAACCGTGTTGTCCAGAAGCACCGGTCGTGTCATGAGTCGCCCGTCTCCACCCAGTCCAGAGCCGTCTCGGCGTCCCGTCGTGCTTCCTCAACGCTTGATGGAGCGGGGCGCTGGGGGAGGCCCAGGCGGTCGAGGCGCGTCCGAAGCTCCATCGCAGAGCAGTCGAGAAGCTCGGCGGCACGGCTCAGGCTAATGCCCCCGCTGAGGTGGTGCAGCATGATTTGATTGTATCGGGCTTGCGCATCGTGGGCTGGAGGAAGAGCATCCTCAGAGAGACCCGTGTTGCGATTGACCTGGAGCATCTGGGCCATCGCGTACAATGCGGATCGGAGAAGCCGATAGTCGGTGATGTCAACCAAAACGGCTTCGTCTTTCCCACCCGACTCCACGAATACTGGTTTGCCATCTCGTAGGTCTCCCAGGACCTGGTGCGTCTTTGGGGATAGATCCGCGATGGAAAGTCGGCGAGTGGGATTCATGGGGAAGAGAAACTAAACCGCAACGTATAGCCAATTGTGGTGGTTCAGTCTCCAGTAAACTTGATGGCTCTGTGAATGATTCCGCAGCTCGGAGTGGCTGGCTGGACAGAACGGGGACGGGTCGGTGTCGCCGGAGACCCGGCTTTCGGTGTCGACCGTGCCCACCGACGCGACTGTGCTTTGTGATTGACTTTCGGGCCCCTGAATCCGAATCCTGAGAAAATACTCTTCATCATCTCCTTCGGGACCGAATCGGCCCTCGTCCCAGGGAGACGGTACGGAAGAGAAATTCGGAGGCAGGGAAGGGGCGTGTCGCGTGCGGTCTCAGATGTCGGGAACGACTCCCGCTGGCGGACCGTCCGCTAGTGATAGTGTCGCCGTGACAGAGACCTCACCAATCGCGATGCAGGACGGATCAGCCCTGAGCCCACAGAATCAGTCGTCCGGACCGCCGGGCCGCTTGAAACGGCTTGGCGGCATCATCTGCGGTTCTGCCTACGTCTACTCGCAGGCCCTCCGGGCGTCCCGCGCGGAGATCATTCGGGCGGTCGACGGGGACGACGCGGTCGACACGCTCGTGATGGTGAATGGGCACCGCGGCACGGACCACGCTGCCGACTCGACGAACCGAATTCGGTCTGACGAGCATCCCGATTGCACCGGCGTCGACACGGTCTACATTGCCGTCACGCCCCGTCAGTTCAAGGCGCTTGCCGCACGGGTAGGGGCGACCGTAAAGATCCAAAAGGTGTAGGCTTCGTCCGCGTTCAACGCGCTGCTTGGGAGCCCTCGACGGCGTCCCAGAGCCTCGACATCGGACGGCGCAGGACGAGCACCCCCTCCAGCAGGCTCCGGTCGTAATTGATAAAGCCGTG
>PXSX01000198.1:6963-8167 GCA_003022655.1 Bacteroidetes bacterium QH_1_64_81
GCTCCCGGACCAGGGGGCGGAGGGCCCGCAGGTTGAGGGGCGGTGGGCGTGTCTCGCGCTCGGGCACAGGGAGGGAATCGTCGGGGGAAGGAATAGCAGGGATCGTGCTCCGGCCTAAGACGAAGGATTGTCGAGGAGATCGACAATGCGATCGATAAACGCTTCCGCCTTCGGCACCCACGCTCGGAGTTGAGCGGGATCGGGATCAAAGGATGCATCGTAATCACTTTCGAGACGCGCTTCCATGACGTCCGTATAGAACGCTCCGAGCTTAGGATCAATCGTGCCGCTTCGGATAAAGTGCTTGCTGAGCAGCGTCTTTACGCCGGAATGCGTCTCGGCCGTGTATCCGTGTGCTTCTAACAATGCTTTTGCTGCGTAGAAGCAGGCGTAATAGAGCCGGTTATAGGCGGCGCGCCAATGCTCCAAGTTCACATTGTCACGCGCCGCCTCAATGGATTCACGGGACAGCTCGACGAGTTGTGGCGCAGAATCGTTCGTTTGACTCACAGGGCGATAGCGTGCTTGCGGACGTTTTGGGCAAACGAGGAAGAGTGGCGGGGTTCGCTCTGCCACTCAGCCCGACTGTAGATCCGTGCGCTGATCGCCTCTCCGGATTCAAGTTCCAGCTCGAAAAGACGGTGTCGGAGGGTCTGTTTCCGATCGCGATCGACCGGGCCGTCCAGAAGGACGAGGACATCCCAGTCCGATTCTGGGCGCGCGTCGCCCCGGGCATAGGAGCCGAACAACCAGAGATTCGCGCCCGGTTCCACCTCGTGGACGGCCTGCTTGATCTGCCGCAGAAAGTCGGCCCGCGCCTCACCGGTCCGAATGCCTGCCTGCCGCTCTACATGCTGCGTCAGGATGGCGTGCGCTTCTTCGGACAGCGAGCGGCCGTGCGCCTCAGCCTGTGCCTCCAGGGCCGAAAGCGTGTCGTCGTCGAGATCGAGCACGCGGAGCTCTGGCATTGAGATCTCTCAAAATCGAAGCGAGAAGCGGACGAAAATCCTACCGAGGGGTGAATTCCTCGTACGAGTCCATTCGGGAAACGCTCCGAGGGTGGGAGTCAGGGAGTGGGAGAAAGGGAGAACGGGAGCGTGGGGGCGCGGGAGCGGAGAGCATAGGAGCACGGGAGTGAAGAAGACGCCAGTACGCCGACACGCCCAAACGCCGACACGCCCGTACGCACCGGAGCGCCATCGGC
>PXSX01000199.1:0-743 GCA_003022655.1 Bacteroidetes bacterium QH_1_64_81
CGGTGCTCTTGAATCCAGTCCACGAGGGTACGGTAGCGAGACATAAACGGGATTGAATCGGCCTGCGGGGGGAATGAGGAGACACGACTGGGAGGCTACTCCGGATTCTCACGGGACGCTACTGCGGCTCTAGTGGCGGCTCAATCTGCATATTGCCCTGTCTGCTCATGTTTACTCCTCTGACGAGTGGCATTGCCTGCGGTGCGCACATGGCATCGTGAACCGCCTCTTGTGCCTCGGTACGCCTCTCATGAGAACACCGGGTGAAGCGATCCTTCGCGTCTGGCGGTCACCGAGCGTTTTATTTTTTCTTTCTTCACATGGGGATAGGACGGGTCCGCCCCCCTATCGTTCCTCCCTCGACCGGGACCGAGTGTGAGAGCCGGTCGTTCTCCTACAACGTGGTGGGCAAACAAACATCTCTGCCCGTCCAGCTTACAAGAGGACCGGGTTCGGTATTTCCACCCATCGTACGTTTTCTCGCAAATGGCCGACCTGTCCGCGTTTTCCGCCCTTCCCGACGACGCCCGGCTGTGGGTCCACGCCTCGGCCGTCCCGCTGTCCGACGCCACGCAGGAGGCCCTCCTGGACCGTCTCTCAGCGTTCATGGACGAGTGGACCTCTCATCAGCGCCCCGTGGAGGGCGCCACCACTATCCTGAACGACCGCTTTCTTCTGGTGGCCGCCTCGGTCGGGCGCGACGACATCTCCGGTTGTGGCATCGACGACCTCACGCACGCGGT
>PXSX01000199.1:774-11408 GCA_003022655.1 Bacteroidetes bacterium QH_1_64_81
TGTTCGACCCGAGCATAACCACCCTCGGCGCCCTCCGCGCGGGGGCGTTCGAGCAGCCGGCCCGCGAGTCGTGGCACGCGCAGCTCCTCGGCATCCCGGTTGAGACTTAGGAGAGCGGAGACTCGGCCAGGCGAGAAGCGGGGCTTGCGCCGGGATCGGGGCGCCCATACTTCATATATCGTATTGCGTATTTGTCCATTCTCGTCCCATTACGCAATACGCACTACGCAATATGCACTACGCAACGTGATACGCGCCGCGCCGCCGTGGTCCTCCGTCCGCCCATCTGTTCAATCCTGAATTCCTCATGGCCCTCGTCCGAAATCCGTGGGAGGCCCTGATCGCCTGGCTGGCCCAGATGGACTCGTCCCGCCGCGAAATTCTGCTGGCCGGGCTGGCCCTCCTGGTTCTCTTTGCCATCGGCACCATCGGCTACGCCTTCCTGGAAGGGTGGACGATCATAGAGGGCCTCTACATGACGTTCCTTACCCTCTCAACGATCGGGTTTCAGGAGGTGCGCCCGCTCTCGAATACCGGGTACTTTTTTACGCTCGGTCTCGGGGTCACCGGCATTGGCCTCCTCAGCTTTGTCGCCGTCCGTTCCGCCCAGTTCCTATTCGCTAGCGAACGCCTCCGCGAACGCCGCATCATGAAGCGCATCGAAGACCTCTCCGGTCATTACATTGTCTGCGGATACGGACGGGTCGGGGAGCGGCTCGCCGAGGACCTGCGCCAGGAAAACCGATCGGTCGTGGTCGTGGACGTCAGCGAGGAGGCCATCTCAGCCCTTACCGACGACGAACACCTTTACGTCCAAGGAAACGCCGAGGACGAGTCGGTCTTGCACGCGGCGGGCATCGAACGGGCCCGCGGCCTCATCCTCACCCTCCCCGAAGACAGCAGCAACGTGTTTGTGGCGCTGACCGCCCAGGAGATAAATCCGGAGCTTTTCATTTTGGCCCGCACCGTCGACCACGACAACCGAAGCAAGCTGCTCAACGCCGGGGTTGACAAGGTGATTGCCCCCGCGGAGGTGGGCGCCGACCGCATGGCTCAGGTGGTGCTTCGCCCCTACACCGATAAGTTTCTGGCCCACGTCCTCCACACCAGCGCCCTCAGCCGCCAGATCGACGAGGTGCAGGTTCACGAAAATGCTCCCCTCGCCGGCCAGACCCTGGCCGAGAGCAATTTCCGCCAGCAGTTCGACGCCATCGTGATCGGCATCATCGACGCCGACGTGGGGGCCATGACGTTCAATCCCGCTCCCTCGGAGCGAATTGGTGATGGGGACATTCTCATCGTCCTCGGCGAGGCAGCCGTGATCGATGCCCTCCGCACGAAGGCGTGCACGCCGTAGTACAGCGTCAACCGTCATTCTACGGGTTGAATACGCGATCTCAAAATTCCCAAATTGCGGCCCGTCATTTCGAGCGTAGTCGAGAAATCTCCCTGAAGTGGACTGCCAGCGCCCATGGAGGCTCCTCGACTTCGCTCGGAGCGACCTGCCATGGAAACGGTTGACAGCGCAGTGGGCGACTCTCCTTCGCGTCCTGTGGGAAACGAACATCCGCCGTACAGGTAGCATTCTCCCTTCTGACACAGCGCTCATGCCCGCTCATGCGCACGCGCACAACTGCCCTGCTCGCCGGCCTCGGCCTACTCCTCCTTGCGGGGGGCGGCGCCTCGCCCGTCGCGGCACAGGGGTATTTCGACCAGTACGCGATTGAGGATATTCTGGCGCGGAACGTGGACAACCTCGATGACCTGCCCGAGGTTTACTACGAGTACGCCGTCCTCAACGACCCGAGCGGAAACAGTGTCGTCGCCCGAAATCGGTTCTACTCCCGAATCGGGAATGGAGACACCGAGAAGGGCCGGGAGCGGGCCCAGCTCATCGAGCTGCTTAACCGGCAGACCGTGGAGAACACCTCCCTCGGCGATACGCTGGTCGTCCCCACCCGGTACGGCCTGGACTTCCGGGCCTACTCGCCGTTCCCCCGGTACTACCCCGGGGCACACCGCTTTGAGAAGCTGTTCATCATCCACAAAAAGATTCAGGCCTTTGCCGCGTACGAGTACGGCAAGCTCTCTCGCTGGGGAATCGTGAACACCGGCAACCCCGATTCCACGGCCACGCCGACCGGTCGGTTCAACTTTAACTGGAAGGTGGAGGAGCGCGTCTCAACCATGAGTCCTCCCGGAGAGGAGTGGACGATGCGCTGGGTCTTTAACTTTCACGCCGCGCGCGGCATCCACATCCACCAGTACTCGATGCCCACCGGCGGCCCCACGAGCCACGGCTGCGTGCGCCTCATCGACGCCGACGCCAAGTGGATCTACGACTGGGCCGATCCCTGGGAAACGACGCGGGGACACATGGGGCCCGCCACCGCCCGGGCCAAGATTCAGGAGCCAGGGACCATGGTGCTCGTGGTGGGGGACGATCCGGAGGGGACGCCCCAGCCGTTTGAGTACAAGGCCCGCTATCCGGTCCTCAAGCGTGTCGATCTGCCGAGCAATCCCTATGACGTACCGCCCGGCACCAATCAGCAAGAGATGTGGGATCGGCTTCGACAACAGCAGGCCTCGCGGTAAGGCGGCTGCACGAGCGGTTGGAGAACAGTGTCATCTGGCACCCTCGCGTGGGGGACCTTTGGGAGTGGAGAACGGACGCTCCGAAGGAGCAGGGTCTGACGCTGTCCGGACCGTGGGACGCTGCTGTTTACGAACGCTGTCTTGGGCAGAGAGGGAGTGGCGATGTCGATTGACGGCCCGGCGCTCGGAGAGCTGATCCATGACGGTCTGGTCGCGAAAGACCCCGTCGTCCGCAATGGGCCGCATGATGCGCCCGAGGCGGGGCACCCACTCCTCGTGGTTCCAGGAGAAGTAGGTGAGGACGGCTTTCCCCACGACGTGGGTCATGGGCACGAAGCCCCAAAACCGGCTGTCCTGTGAGTTGTCCCGGTTGTCCCCCATGGCGAAGAAGTAGTCCTGCTGAAACGTGTACGTCGTCGTGCGCTCTCCGTCGATGGCGAAGGTGGAGTCGGTCATCTGCTGGGCGGCATGGTCCTCGTACTGCACGATGACCGGCTTGTACGCGGCCCAGTTCTTCGCCGTCAGCTCCACGGTTTCCCCCTTCTCCGGAATGTGGACGGGCCCGTAGTCGTCCGGTGTGTAGTTCTGCCCCGACGGGTACATCAGCTTGCTGTACTCCTCGTCCTGCATGACGTAGGGAGTGACAGACTGCACCCAGGACCGCTGGCTGATCTCCCGGACTCCCGCGGGCGTAGCGAGGATGCGAACGGTGTTGGACTCTCGGGTCCGTCGCACCTCGCTGATCCCAAGCTCTTCCATGCGGGCCCGCGGAATTTGGTAGCGGGCATCGCTCTTGGTAACGGTCCAGTACTGTTGCATGCCGCGGCCCAGCGGCAGCGGGTCTCCGTTGACGTGGACGAGCTTGTCCCGGACGGAAAGCGTCTCCCCCGGCATCCCGATCACGCGCTTCACGTAGTGCACCTTCCGGTCCACCGGCCCCTCGTCGGGCGGGTAGTTGAACACAATCGGGTCCCCCCGCTGGACCTTGGAAAACCCGGGAATCCGCTTATAGGGAAACCGAATGCCGGGAACGTGAATGGACGTAAGCGGAATGCCCAGCGACAAGGGCATTCGGGGCCCATAGTGCAGCTTCGACACGACGAGATAGTCTCCCACGAGCAGATTCTCCTCCATCGACGGCGTGGGAATGCGGAAGAGGTCGAACAGCAGCGACCGCACGATGAGCACGATGATAACTGCTACGACGAGGGACTCGCCCCACTGACGGAGTTCACTCTTCGGTTCGTCCGCGTCCGGGCTCGAATCGGGGGTCGACATGCTGGGGGATTGGGAGATGTGATCGGTCGATGGCGGCGGTCCCGACTAGGCGCTCACGGAGAGTTCTCGTCGGACGGGAGGGAAGATTCGGAGGTTTGGGTCGTGTCGAGAAACGCCCGCTGTCCCGGGGCAACGTTGGTCCGGGGGATCTGTTTGAGAAAAAAAGATTGTCCGTCGAACCCAGCGCGGTACCAGCGCTCGCGCTGCTCGTCGTAGTAGTAGTCGACGTACGGCGTCCGTTCTGCGTGTCGGAGGGGAGCTAGCAGGGCGTCGCGGAGGGCCTGAAGCTGGCTGCGGTACGATCGCTCCACCGCCGTGATAAGCCCTCGGTCCCTGGGGCCCGATGCGTCTGTGACCTGGACTGGAATGGAATCGTTCACGACGAACCAGTATTCGAACTGCGCCTTCTTGTCCGGGGGCATTTCAAGCGGTGTGTCGACGAGCGTCTGCGTCGGATCCCCGAACGCGGTCTGCAGGCGGGCCCGGAGGCTCGGTGTGCGCGCCGTGTCGAGGAAGGCGTAGTGGGAGGTTTCGCCGAGGAAGGCCCACTCTGTGTCCGCAAATTTTTCCCGGAACCAGTTTCGCTCCAGACGCCGCACCGGACGCACGTCGTGGAGGGGAAACGAGGGCTCCGGCTCCGTCGACTCTGCCTGGGTGGACGGGGCGGGCCGCAGGGAATCGGTGGGGGTGGGCAACTGCACGGGCAGATGCACCGGCAGGCGCCCCTTCTGCTGGAGGTGACGGCGCGCAAGGGCCCGCTGCCGAGCCCTCTGGTAGCGCTGGATGAGGCTGGGCTCCTCCGCATCGTCGGGCGTCTGGGCCCTCGTCGGCGTCGGTCCAACGAGGCTCCCAATCAGCAGGGCGCCACACACGAAAAGGATACCGGGGAGGGCATCCCCGTCCTGCCAGTCCCAGTTCGGCGCGTATGTCATGCTCGGGACCGTTTGGATCGGTTGTAGTGGAGAGGAGGTGGAACGGGACTAACCCGGATTTCTCACGGGACGCTACTGCGACTTCAGAGGCGGCCCAATCTGCTCATTTTTACTCCTCGACGATGCGTAGCATCGCCTGCGGTGCGCTCCCCGCACGTTACGCGATACGCACTACTGCATTGTCAAGGCTCATTATTTGGGTTCTGCAGCGATCTCAAAATTCCAGGGCAAGTCGCTCCGAGCGCAGTCGAGGAGCCTCCATGGGCACTGGCAGCCTACTTCAGGGAGACTTCTCGACTACGCTGGGAGCAACGCGACCGAGTACTTTCCAGGGTGCGCTCAAAATGACGGGCCGTAATTTGGGAATTTTGAGATCGCGTATTCAACCTGTAGAATGACGGTTGACGCTGTACTACGCACTACGCAATATGCACTACAACATCACTGACGGCTCCTGGGACGCACTGCTTCCCGACGAAACCATTCATGACGATCTGCCCTGTGTCGCTTACTCTTCATCCATCGACAAAATGGCGAGGAAGGCTTCCTGCGGCACGTCGATCTCGCCCATCTGCTTCATGCGCTTCTTGCCTTCCTTCTGCTCCTCCAGTAGCTTCTTCTTCCGGGTCACGTCGCCACCGTAGCACTTGGCCGTCACGTCCTTGCGCTGGGCCTTGATCGTCTCGCGGGCCACGATGCGCCGCCCAATCGACGCCTGGATGGGCACCTCGTACAGCTGGCGGGGGATGACGTCCTTGAGCTCCTTGGCGAGCTTGCGCCCCACCTCGTGCGCCTTATCGCGGTGGACGATCGTGGAGAGCGGCTCGGCCGGCTTCTCGTCGATCAGGATGCTGAGCTTCACGAGGTCACTCTCGCGGTACTCCAGCACCTCGTAGTCGAAGGAGGCGTAGCCACGGCTCGCGCTCTTGAGGTTGTCGTAGAAGTCGAACACGATTTCCGCGAGCGGAAGCTCATACTCCAGCTTCACCGTTTGGCTGTCGAGCCAGCGCTGGCTCCCGTACTCGCCCCGCCGATCCTCGCAGAGCTCAATGATGTTGCCGATGTGGTCGCTCGGGGTAATGATGTCGGCCGCCACGTACGGCTCGTACACCGTCTCGATGTCACCGTAGTGGGGCATCTCCTCGGGCTTGTCTACGGTCACCGTTTTCTTTTCCCCGCGCTCCTCCACGTCCACGTGGTACTCCACGTTCGGGACCGTGGTGATGATGTCGAGGTCGAACTCGCGCTCCAGCCGCTCCTGAATGATCTCCATGTGCAGCAGGCCCAGGAAGCCTCGTCGGTGTCGGTGGGGTAGATGCCGCTGAAGACCATCGGCTTCACCTCCTCGAAGCCTGGGATGGGCTCCTCCGCCGGATCGTTGGCGAGGGTGATGGTATCGCCAACGCGGGTGTCCTGGATGTCTTTGATGGAGCCGATGATGTAGCCCACGTCGCCCGCAGTGAGGGTGTCCACCTTCTGCCGCCCCATGCGCAGGATGCCCAGTTCCTCGGCGTCGTACTGCTTCTTGTTCGACATGAACTCCATCGCGTCGCCCTGCTCCAGGGTGCCGTCGAAGACGCGGGCATAGACGACAGAGCCGCGGTACGAGTCGTAAATGGAGTCGAAAATGAGGGCGCGCAGGGGATCGTCCGGATCGCCGGTGGGGGGCGGAATACGGTCGATGAGGAGGTCGAGCATCTCGTCGACGCCCTCGCCCGTCTTGGCACTGATCTGCAGGATGTCCTCGGCGGGCTCGCCAATCAAGTCCTCCAGCGCCTGCGCCACCTCGTCGGGCCGGGCCACGTCCAGGTCCACCTTGTTGATGACGGGGATGATCTCCAGGTCCTGTTCCAGGGCCAGCCACAGGTTGGAGATGGTCTGCGCCTCGATCCCCTGCGCAGCGTCGACCAGCAGGATGGCCCCCTCGCACGCCTTGAGCGCCCGGCTCACCTCGTAGGTAAAGTCGACGTGACCGGGGGTGTCGATGAGGTTGAGCGTGTACTCCTCCCCGTCCGCGGCCATGTACGGCATGCGCACGGCGTGGCTTTTGATGGTGATGCCCCGCTCGCGCTCCAGGTCCATGTCGTCGAGCGTCTGCTCTTCCATCTCGCGCTCGGTAATGGTCCCCGTGCGCTCGAGCAGGCGATCGGCCAGGGTGCTCTTCCCATGGTCGATGTGCGCGATGATACAGAAATTGCGGATGTTCGAACGATCAGGCATGAGGCACACAGGCCATCGAAACTACATCCAGCGAAAAGCCACGGGGCGACCCCATCGTTGTGAGCCGCCCCGGAGAGCGTCCCGGAATCGGAAGGCTGTAACGGACCGCCCCCCGTCACGTTGCACACCGGCGCGGGACGGCCCGGAACGAGGCGCGATCGGGACCGCATGAGGTCTAGACGCCACCGCGCAGCGGTCCCGGACGGAAAGATGTCACCGAGGCTCAACCGTCTACGTATGCTCCTCCTGCACGGTCCAGAACGGCGCGTCGTTCTGAGGGACCGTTCCATTGGTGCGTCCGCAGGACGTCTGCTCCGACAGAGCCGACGGTACGCTCGGGGGCGAGCCGATGTCCCGCCCAAGGTCCGAAAACACCGACGAGGGCACCTTTCGGGTCTGCACCGCCCGGCGTAGTGACGCCGCCTGTTTCCGCTTGCGCTCGGCCCGCCGACGGTCGTGAAAGGACTGGTGGAAGATCAGGACCCCCACGACGCCGAGGACGATTGACATGTCGGCGACGTTCCAGATCGGGAAGAGCTCCAGGTACGAGCCTCCCACGAAGGGGATGCTCCGCGGAATGAAGCCCTGCCAGAGGCTCACGTGGATGAAGTCGACCACACGGCCGGTAAACCAGGGGCCGTAATCGAGGAGGACGCCGTAGAACACGCGGTCGATGATGTTGCCGAGGGCTCCGCCGAGGATGAAGGCCAGGCTCCAGCGATAGGGGGCGTAGTCGTTCCGCACCTGATAGACGTACGCGGCCACGAGGACGGTCGCTACAAGCGAAAGAGCCGTCACGGTGCCGGGCGGGCCAATCGTGATCCCAAAGGCCATCCCCGGGTTTTCCGTGAAGGTCAACCGGAGCCAGTCTCCGAGAAGCGAAATGGACTGCTCGCGGTACATGAACTGCAGGACCGCCGCTTTGGTGGCCTGATCGAGGAGTACGATGGCCCCGGAAATCCAAAAGACGCGCATCATTCGGTGGGTTGAGAGGAGTAAGGGAGCGGGGGACGCGTGCTTGGGTGGCGCCCGCAATGGAAGAATGGCGTGTAGCGCCGACGGTGCTACGAGCGTGAGACCGCCTCTTCGGCAGCGAGGGCTTCCCCGACCTCGCGGTCCCACTCCATGACAATGGGAATACGCCGGCCGATGCCGAAGGCTTTCTCCGTGACGCGGAGGCCAGGAGGGGCCTGACGACGCTTGTATTCGTTCTGGTCGACCTGACGGAGCACGTCACGCACGAGCTCTTCGTCAATGCCGGTCTCATTTACAATCGTGCCCAGCTCTTTCTTCTGCTCGATGTAGCGCTTCAGGATGGCGTCGAGCGTCTCGTAGGGCGGCAGCGTGTCGGTGTCTTTCTGCCCCTCCTTCAGCTCCGCCGACGGCGGCTTGTTGATCGTGTTCTGCGGGATCACGCTCCGTCCGGTCCGCTCGTTGATGTGGTGGGCCAGCCTGTAGACCCGTGTCTTAAGCACGTCACTGAGGACGGCCACCCCGCCGTTTGTGTCGCCGTAGAGCGTGACGTAGCCGATGGCCATCTCGCTCTTGTTGCCCGTCGACAGTAGAAGGTGCCCGAACTTGTTGGAGAGGGCCATGAGCGTAACACCACGGGCGCGGGACTGGATGTTTTCCTCGGCCACACCGGGCTCGGTGCCCGCAAATTCGTCGGCCAGCATCTCGTCGAAGGCGTCGACCGCCGGCTCGATGGAGATCTCCTTGAACTCGATGCCCAGGTTCTCGGCGAGCTGTTCCGAGTCGGTGACGGAGCCGTCCGAGGAGATCTCGGAGGGCATGGTGACGCCGACGACGCGCTCCGGCCCCAACGCCTCGACGGCCAACGCGCAGGTGACCGCCGAGTCGATCCCGCCGGAGAGGCCCATGAGCGCCTTGTCGAAGATGCCGGTCTTCTCGTAGTAATCGCGGATGCCGAGGACGAGGGCATCGTGTAGGTCGGCGACGGTGTCGCGGTCGGTCGTGCAGGCCTCCGTGGGGGCCTCGGTGTCCCAGAGGAGCAGATCCTCCTCGAACGAGGCGGCGCACGCCACCTGCGTGCCGTCGGCGGCGTGGACGCGGCTGTCGCCGTCGTAGATGATCTCGGTGTTGGCCCCCACTTGGTTGCAGAGGAGAAACGGCCGCTCGTGCCGGCGGCAGATGTGCTCTACCAGCTCATTTCGCACTGTGTGCTTGCCGATTGAAAACGGCGAGGCGCTGATGTTGACGAAGAGGTCCGGATCCTGCGTCCCCAGCTCGGCGACTGGGTCACACTCGTAGCGGTGGCCGTTGTTGAAGCCCTCCGGGTGGTGCACGTTCCACATGTCCTCGCAGACGTGCAGCCCCAGCCGTACCCCGCGCCACTCCACGACGTTGCGTGTTTCGGCTGGGTCGAAGTGGCGGTGCTCGTCGAAGATATCGTAGGTGGGAAGCAGGGTCTTGCAAACACGGTCCTGCAGCTGCCCGTCTTCGAAGAGGAGGGCGGCGTTGTGGAGCGGCTTGCCGTGCGCATCGGGGTTGGGAACCGGCGCGCCGATGATGATCCCAAGGTCCGGCGGCACGTGCCGCGCGATGTAATCGACCGTCCGCTGCGTGGCTTTTCGGAAGAACGGATTCTCGAGAAGGTCCTCGGGGGGGTAGCCCGTCACGCTAAGTTCAGGAAAGACGACAAGATCGGCACCATGGTTGTGCGCCTGGCGCGCGTACTCGAGAATGAGCTCCCGGTTGCCTTCCAGGTCGCCGACGGTGGGATTAACCTGAGCAAGCGCAATGTTCATAGATCGACCGGGGACGAGTGGATAAACAGATCAAACCAAATGAGACACGTGCGTATGCTCTTTAGCGTTCCAATATTTTCATGCGAGGGCACCTTCTATTTTCCTGCAGGCCTCCATCTTCGCAACCGCTTTACAAAGTATTCCATTTTGGATTCCGGATCCTGAAGGAGAAGTCAGCATTATACTTACTGCGCTTGGTCGAACCTGGAAATCAACTCTTCTAATAATCGGTGACGACCAGTGCTTGCACCGAAGACCCTCGCGTGCACGCTTCTCATCGGCGGTTCTATCGCAACTGACCGATCCGTCCAGCGACGACCGTGGAAGGAATCGTTCGAATTGGCATTTTGGAGTAGGGCACACATCGGTGGAACGGTCGCCGAACGCTTTGCACAAGCCGGTCACGGGGCTGCTCTCAGATCGGTCTCGTGGCGCATTTTTCGGCGCGCATGTTGAAAGCCTTCAACACGATCCACTAGGAGCACTCCAAGGATCAGGGCGCCCCCACGAAGCCTCTTGACCAACGGCGATCATTTCCCTGGTGGGAAACAACGAGGCGGCGAAGAGCGTCGCTGCGAATCTCCTCGACTCAGGTTTGCTCCGATGGACCGGGGCGGTTTAAGAGAGCGGATTCCTGACTGCTTACGGCTTTCTTGGAAATCTGAGTGCAGTTCTCCGAGGATCGGTTTCTCCTATTTGGGACGAGCAACGCGTCATGCGACGGCAAAATCGGAGAAGGAAGCCCCAATCGACCCTCTTCCTTAGTTGGGAGCACATCTTGAGAAAGGATTACTTATCAGGTCGAATTTGGCAATTCACTTTCGCTGACCCTCACACGAAC
>PXSX01000200.1 GCA_003022655.1 Bacteroidetes bacterium QH_1_64_81
TCGTCTGAGGGCAGCTCTGCCGAGCTCGACGGCAGCTCGACGGGCGCTTCTTCGGATTCGGAGAGGTGCACGTTGAAGAGCAATACCTCCCCGTCGTCGGTCGCGAACGAGCGCAGCTCCTGCGCGTAGCGGAGCGGATCCCCGTCCGTGGCCTCCCCGTCGGTCACGTTGATCACGATGGGCGGGAAGCTGTGGGGGTGCTGGTCGATCCAGTCGCGGACGGACTGGGCGGCTAGGTCGAGCGCCTGGCACATCGGCGTGCCGTTCTTGGCCTGGGGGTCGAACCAGATGGGCACCTTCACCCGCGTCTCCGTCGTGCCCCCCTCCCCGTCGTCCACCTCCTTCACGCGCTGCTCCATGCGCTGGGGCCGGTCGGCGAGGTGGCTGATGGGGACGAGGCCGGTGCCGGGATCGTACTCGTCGGTGGGCTGGATGAGCCGCTGTACGCGCTCCCCGTAGCCAATGACGCCGACGTGAAAATAATCGCGCACGCCCTCCTCCTTCGCACAGCGCAGCACGAGGTTCTGGAGGAGATCATTCACCGTGTCGGCCAGCACGCGGGCCCGGCTGGGAGCGGCGTCGCCCGTCTGCTCGGCCCCACCGAACGGCTCCTGCATCGAGGCCGACTGGTCGAGCAGGAAGAGGACGGCGGTGGGCTGCTGGCGACTAATTTCGGCGGAGTAGGGCATGCGCGCAAAGGCGGATCATCGAGGAGACGGCGGCTCAGAAGTGGCATTAACCGGCCCCGCCGACGTTCCAGGAGCACTGTAAAAAACGCCGGGAGACCTGCCTCTCCTGGCCGACTAGTCGAGCTCATCGAGGAGCGTGCGCGCCTCTTTCTTGTATTTTGGGGCGAAGGGATCGACGCCGGGCATGTCGAGGGCCGTTTTCAATTCCCGCCGGGCGGCCTCCGGGCGGCCCATCTGCATGTAGGTCTTCGCGAGCTCGAGATGATGGAAGACTTTGTCGTTGAGCTCGATGGCCTGCTTGAAGTCGCGCACGGCCTGTTCGATGGACGACTCTGGAAGGCCCCCGTAGACTGTTTTTACGATGGCCCGTTGGAAGAAGCCGATATCCTCCACCTCCCGGTGCCAGCGCCCACGGGTGTGGTAGGCCCCGTCGAGCGTCGAGTCGAGCGCAATGGCACGGTCGGCGTGGCGCTTGATGGCCCGTGAGCGCTGGATGCGCTCTCGCGTCCCGGAATTCAGCGCCGCCCGGCCCTGCGCCACCGCCAGGGCGAGGTGGGCGCGGGCACTCGTCGAGTCCGCCGCAAGTCCCGCCTTGGCGACATCGAGCGCGCTCTGATAGTAGTCCGCCCGTGTGTCCTCGTCGTCGGTGGTCTGCCCAAGGTCGGCGTAGGTGTACACCAGCCGCCACAGCACGGCCACCTCACTGGGATGCTCGTCGCGCAGCGCCTGAAGCCGCGTCCGGGCCGCCCGAAAATCGCCCGCCTGCCGAAGGCTGTCGACCGTCGTCAGGGCTGCCCGGAGGGTTGTGTCCGACGTGTTGGGCGACTGGGCCTGGGCGGGAGAGACGAGTACGCTCCCGAGTACGACGAATACGCTGAGCACAAGAAATGACCCGCACGAACGCATAGGAAACGGTGGACGGATGGGTGGGATGAGCAACACGAGGAGCCCGGAACGGCGTGGTTCAGGACTGCCGTGCCCATCGAATGCGTTGCCGGACCAAAAGATTTGCGCTACGCCGCCGTCTGATCCTCATCGTCCTTTGCCTGCTCGTCGCCTTCCTCCCTCTGCCCGTTTTTCGGAATGCCGCGGTCCTCAAGCAGAGATTGACCGAGAAGGTCGTGAAGCTTGGCATTCCAGAGGCCGGCCCCTTTGCGCAGGCGGATCGGTATCGTCCGACCGTCCTCTAGGTGGAGGAGAAGATTTGGGCGCTCGGGGCGAGGGCGCCAGTCGACCTCGTCGATGTCCGCAACGGCCACCTCCTTCTGGTATTGTCCCCGCCACGTCCACCCCTGAATGTGAATCCGGTCTTCATAGAGAGACGCCCACCCGAACCAGAGGGTGCGATGGGGAAGTGTGCACCGGTGCGAGTAGAGGGGATCGGAAGAAGCCAAGAGCGGGTGCTGATTGGTTCAACAAAGCAAACATCTTCTACTGTCCGAGGCCTGTTCGACCGCGCCCATTTTCATTGAAACGCTCCCCCGACCGGGAAGGGCTTCCGAAGGACAGGCCTGTGACGCCTCTTCCACTCGTCCTATTCTCACGCGGCGGCCCGGAGTTCGGCCTCCGAGAGCGGCACATACAGGCCGTCCACGTCGCGGCCCCGCATGGCCCGGGTCAGGCTGTGGGCAAGGGCCGTAAGCAGCAATGGGACACGCACGTTGCGCTCCGCAAGTTCCACCGCTTCCTCCACGAGGCCCACCATGCCCTCCAGGTCGGCATCGGGCAGGTTGCCACAGAACCGCGCCACGGCCTCCCGTTGATCCACGTTCACCAACGGGGCGTCCTCGCCCATCGTGCGGTACAACAGAAGATCCCGGACCCAGCGAAGCATGAGACGCAGGACACTTTTCACCCGCTCGCGGCCCTGCTTCTGGAGCTCCTGAATGCACCGGTTGAGCGGCTCCACCTTTTGCGTGTAGGCGGCCCGGAAATAATCGAGTACCAGCTCGCGGCTGGTCATCAGGTTCTCGTTGGCGGCCAGCTCGAGCGCTTGGCTATAGGACCCGTCCGCCATGCGGGCAAGCATCGACGCCGCGTCCGGCTCCATCTCGTCCCGCTCAATGAGGGCCTGCTCGATCGTCTCCGGCAGCAGCGGGTCGAACCGCAGGCGCTGGCAGCGGGACAGAATCGTAGGCAGCAGCTGCTCGGGCCGGTTCGTGGTGAGCAAGAACACCGTCTGGGGCGGGGGCTCTTCCAGTAGCTTCAGAAAGGCATTGGCCGCTTCCTCGCGCATCTTCTCGGCGTCGAGGAGAATATTCACTTTGTACTGTCCTTCGCCCCGGGCCAGGCTCATGGGCTGAATCACGTCCTGCCGCACCTGGTCGATTCGGTAGTACACCTGCTGATTCGAGGTCTCGGACGGGTCGGAGAGGGAGGGCCGGCGCATGTAGTCGATGACGGCGTACGGATTCTCTCCAAGCCGCCGAATCCGCGTTCCCATGTCCTCCTCGTCGCGATCGGCTTCGTCGCTCCAGGGGTGCGGCAGATGCACGTGGACGTCCGGGTGCACCATGCGACGCGTCTTCCGACAAGCCGGGCACGCGTCGCAGGCCTCCTCGTCCTGCTCGGGGCACTGCAGCGCGCGGGCCATCTCATAGGCCACGGCCCGCTTGCCCACGCCGTTGGGGCCGTGCAGGAGATAGGCATGGGCCACCCGATCCTGTGCCAGGGCGTGGCGCAGGGTATCAACGACCCGCTCCTGATCGAGAACCGTACTCCAGGCCATCCGACAGTATGGGGATGTGGTCGTGACTGAGAATTATTCCAACGTATAGCCTGCGCGTGACGAGGGCAACCATTCAAGAGCGGATCACATCCGGTTCCCGCCCCGAACATCACCCGAGCGCCCCGCGTGAAAGGACACGTTCTTGCGCAACCACCGTCCACCTTCATTGCCCTGCAGCATGGATGCCTCCTCCCACCGTGGCTTCACCTTCCAGTCGTATTGCCCCGACGGGCCGCAGGCGAACAAGCACGCCCTGCAAGCGACCCGCGGTCGCATCACCCTTTTCGTAGAGGTGTCGGACGGGGAGCTGCCGACCGGGTGGGACCTGCGCGATGTGCTGCACTATGAAATCGACCGTCTCATGGATCCGGCCACGCTCCGCGACGTGGAGCACCTGAACTGACGCCCTCGTCCACCGCTTCTTCACTGCGCTCCGGAAACACCGGGCGCGCGAGTGAGCATACAAACGCCCCGATACCGTTCCGGCGTGGCAACTCGTACCGCCTATCGAGGATCGATGTGCACGGATTCGTCCGATTGATGAAGGAAGGCCTGTCGCGAGGGGCGTCTCGGGCCCCCCCGGAGGTCGAGGGTTCAAATCCCTCCCACGCTACCGATGCCTTGCCCCCTCGAAACCCGCCTTGAGCGCCGCTCAGGGCGGGTTTTTGTCGTTCGTGGGGCGCTTCCAGGGGCCTCTCTGTCTCCTGACAAAACGGCCTACAACACCCCAAATTCCGGCGGTCTGTACACAACTCTGCATACAGTCGTGTTCAGTGAATCGGAGGCTGAAGCCTCAAGTCCGAACGGGCCCTGCGAGTTCAGCCGGCCTGACCGATGCGGTGGTCGTGACCGAGGACCAGATTCCGATGGTGCAGGCCGCCGGCCTGGAAAAGGTCGAGGACTTTCGGGGCCAGTTCACCGGCCAGTCCGACCGCGAGATTTACGAATGGGCGTGGGAGGAATATGGCAATCAGACGAGCAAAGACGTGATCGTCTGGATGGGGGGCGTTTCAGAGGACCGCATGGAGCCCGGCGTCGCCGACTTCGGCATCTACCAGGAGGCCTTCTTCACCGACCTCTCCACCAACCCGGCGGACTCGCTTGAGCTGAGCCTGGCCGACAAGATCCTGGACACGATGAATCCAGGCGGGCTCGTCATGGGGTGGCACTCCTACGCCAAGGACTCGGAGGGGCAGCACGTGACGCTCGTCTCGCAGCATGCCCTGCGGATGGAGGGCCTCAATACGCTGCCCAACACCAGCTTCAACACCCAGATTCCAACCACCCCCGGATACGAGTTCGAAAACAACCACAACGTGCCGCGCGACACGACTCTCGTGCCGGAGAACAAGATCTACATCGCCCCGGTCCAGACCGACGGCCTCGGCATCGGGGCGTGGCTCAAAGAAGGGAGAGGCACGCTCCCCTATGCCTGGGAGGTGACGATGAACTGGCAGTGGCTTTCCCCGGCCCTCCTCCAGTATTTCTACGATCAGGCCACGCCGAACGATTACTTCATCGGCACGCTCTCCGGTCCGGGCTACATGTACCCGAACGCGGTGCCCAGCGACAAGCTCCCGTCGCTGGTGGACGAGGCTGAGGGCCTCATGGAGACACTCGACCTCCGTGTCTTCGAGATTATGGACTACTCACAAGGCACGCGCCAGTGGGGCAATCTAGACCTGACGACGGAGGTCGTCGACACGTACTACGAGGAGATGCCCAGCGCCATCGGCTTCATCAATGGATACGGGCCCGCTACGACATTCGACCTGCGAGGGGACCGGCCCTTCATGTCGTACGATTACTACCTGAGCGAAGACCGCCCCCGAGAGCAAATCATCGCTGACCTGCGCGAGTTGGCCCGCCTCAACTCCGAGCGGCCGTACTTTCTCCTCCTCCACGTCCGGCAGCGAAGCACCGTCGAACAGGTGAAGGGCATTCTAGACGCGCTCGGGCCCGGGTTCGAGGTCGTTCCGCTGGACGTATTCCTCACGATGGCCGCGTCGGCCCCCACCTTCGACGCTCCACGCCACTTGCCGCCCGGGCACGAGGCCCCAGCCGGACGACGCCCCACGTCTAGCGGACTGCCGGACTCTTCCAAGTAGAGCGCCTGACGCGCTTCTTTTGTGACGCTTGCACGTCCTGAGCCTCAGCTGAGCCTCAGTGATGGACACGAACCTTCTTGCTCTCCGCGACCATGAGCCGCCGATGTGGAACCTTGGGGCGCGGCCCACTTTTTTCGGGAAAGAATTCTGGACAAGACAGGAACGAATCACATCGCCTGTCATTTTTTTGTAACCTATCTACCACATTTCAGGGCCGAGTCCGAACTATGAACTCCAATACGCCCCATCTCCTCTCTGTCGAGGACAATCCGGAGACCCGTCTCTTGCTAACGCACCTGCTCAACGAGGACTACAATGTCACCTCCGTGCCCGACGTGGATGAGGCGCTGGACGCTGTGAATTCTGCGTCGTTCGACCTCTTGCTGCTGGACATCAATCTCGATTCTGGAGAAGAGGGAACGAAGCTTCTCCACATGATTCGGGACCGCGAGGACAGCGAACACGTTCCGGCCGTCGCCCTGACCGCCTACGCCATGCCTGGCGATCGAGAAGCGCTGCTCGCTGAGGGATTCGACGGATACGTGAGCAAGCCCTTCACGGGTCGAGAACTTACCGAGACCATCGACCACGTGCTCGCGGCACAGAGAAAGCCCTCTTGATCTCCGCCGGTCCGTCTTCGCCCGCGCCCAGCGATTCAGTTACACCTCTATACGCTCGTCGGACGCGCCGGTCTGTCCCCATAAGGCAGCGCCGATGGAGGTGTCGGGATGTCCCAGGTGCGGCCCCAGCAGTGCAAGACCCATCGGTCCGGCCGTCGTCCCCACCAGCACCCCGCCGTCCATGCCGAGCATTCCTCCGGCGAGATGGCCGATTCCCGCTCCGAGAGCGAGGCCGGCGAGCGCGAGGGAAAGGACGAGAACGTAGGAGAGGGGCCACGCGCTAAGCTTCTCTTGCCGGAACAGAGCACCGACTTTGATCATGCCAGCGGCGGCCATGGTTCCGAAGATCAAACTCGGGTAATCGCTCAGATATCCATCCACGTGTGCACTGAATATCCAGACTGCCACGGGATGCATGGCTTTCGAATTCCCACACAGGCACCATCATCAGCCCACCGCTGGGCTCCCCTTCTCGTCTGCCCCCCATCGGGTCCGAGGACTTTTCTACGCCTTTTTGTCTTTTCACGGCCTGGGGCTCAGGCAGTCCTGAGGAATACCACCAAACAGTCCCTCATTCCTGCTGAGTCAGGCCCGCATTACTCCAGGAGCCCCGGCACCAGCATCACGGCGTTCTGCATCATGCGGCTCGGGCCGCGCCAGAACATGCGGTACTGCGTGTTGTCGACGAGGAAGACGACGGTGCCCTCTCCCATCCCCACAGTGCCCGCAAAAGTGTGGCCGGCCAGTTGCGTCAGGTTGCTCTGGGAGGCATAGCCGCTCACGAGCAGGTCGGCGGCGTCTCTTGCGTAGTGGCCCGCGGTCTGAAGGTCGGGACTCGGCTCCAGGCCCGACACGCCGTACGTAAGCATGTAGACCTCCTCCCCGAGGCCGTATGCGAGCGGATGGGTCTCGTCAATGCGACCGGCAAGTGCGGCGCCGGGAATGTTGTCGAGTCCAGTAGAGTCATCCCGCGCCGCGTATGAGGTGTAGGGACCGATGAGGCTGTCGGTCGTGTCCTCCATCGCCTCCACCTCCGTGAGACCGGAGGCGTCCGCCGTCAGGAAGCGAGCGCTCTCCTCCGTCCCCACGAGGGTGCCGCCGTCGCGCACCCAGTTGCGGAGGGCCTCCACCTGCGTGGAGTCGAAGACGCTATCGATCCCGTAGCCGCCGGGCAGCACGAGCACGTCGAAGTCGTCGAGCGACGCCTTTCCATAGCGGGCGTAGCGCCCCTCCCCGGCGGCCGACTCCTCGAGGGTTGAGGCGCGGATGCGGGTGATGGGCCACTCGGTCTCCTGATCGAACAGGTACCAGATTTATCCGCTCGTGTACGTGGAGAAGGGCTGATCGACGAGCATCCCCACCTCGGGCGGCTTCACAGGCGGATTGTTTTCGGAGCCGAGGTCGGGCCCATCCGCCATGCGCCCGGTGTCGAGTCCCACAATCTCGACCCCCACCTCCGACGCGATGCGCTGCATGTCGGCCGCCGGATCGTCGTGGTCCGGATTTCGGCCCAGGAGCACAATCAGCGAGCCCGCCCCGAACGACCGCGATCCGATGTCGAATGGTTCGCGGGCCGCTCGGACCCGGTAGTCTGCCTCCCAGAGGGCCGCCAGGGCCCGGGGCGCGTGG
>PXSX01000201.1 GCA_003022655.1 Bacteroidetes bacterium QH_1_64_81
CTGCAGACGTTCGTCCCGGGCCTGGGCGTGTACAACGCGCTCAGCGCAGGCATCGTCGTCGGCATCATGATCATCCCCATGGTCGCCTCCCTCAGCGAGGACGCCCTGCAGGCGGTGCCCGACAGCCTGGCCCGCGCCGCCTACGCCCTCGGGGCCACCAAGTACGAGGCCGTGGTGCGGGTGAACGTGCCGGCCGCCTTCGGAGGGATTATGGCCAGCTTTATTCTGGCCGTGAGTCGCGCGATTGGGGAAACGATGATCGTCACGCTGGCAGCCGGGGCCTCGCCCAAAACGACCGCCGACCCGACCGAGGCCATTCAAACCATGACGGCCTTCATCGTGCAGGTGAGCAAGGGCGACACGCCGCAGGGGACCATCGAGTACCAAAGCATCTTTGCGGTGGGGCTCGTGCTGTTTCTCATCACCCTTGCCATGAACGTTTTCGCGAACCGCATCACCCGCCGCTACCAAGAAAAATACTGATTCGGTTGAAGGTTCGAAAGGGGAGCTTCACCACCAACATTCAACCTTTAACCTTCCAGCCCTCAATCTCCGTTATGGAGTCCTTTTCGAACGGAACCTTTAAGCTCCGTCGATCGCAGCGCAAGCGCATCGGCATGATTCTGGCCGGAGTCCTCTTCCTGGCTACGATCTTCGGCATCGTGGTGCTCATGGCGCTGCTGGTGGACGTAATCCTGACGGCCACCCCGTGGCTCGACGCACAGTTCATCCGCAGCTTTCCGTCTAGCACCCCGGGGGAGGCGGGAATCTGGTCGCCCCTGATTGGAACCCTGTGGCTGATGGGACTCACGGCGCTTATCTCCGTGCCGCTGGGGGTGGCCTCGGCCCTCTATTTGGAGGAGTACGCGCAGGAAGGGTGGTTCTTACGTCTCATCCAGGTCAACATCGCTAACCTCGCCGGCGTGCCGTCGGTGGTGTACGGCATTCTCGGCCTCGCGCTTTTCGTCCGCTTCGCGGCCTTTGGCAACAGTCTTTTGGCCGGAGCGCTCACCCTGAGCCTGCTGATCCTCCCCATTATCATCATCAGCACCCAGGAGGCCCTCCGGAGCATTCCCAGCGGCATCCGTGAGAGTGCCTTCGCCCTCGGGGCCACGCGCTGGCAAGTCATCTACAGCCACGTGTTGCCCATGGCCGCGCCGGGCATCATGACGGGAGTCATCCTCGCACTCAGCCGGGCCATCGGCGAGACCGCACCCCTCATCCTCGTCGGTGCCCTCACCTTTGTCCCCTTCGTCCCCCGGGGGGCCATGGATCAGTTTACCGCGCTGCCGATTCAGATCTTCAACTGGACAGCCCGGCCGCAGGATGAGTTTCAAGGCCTCGCGGCCGCCGCCATCGTGATCCTGATGATTCTGCTGTTTACAATGAACCTGACGGCCATCCTGCTGCGCAACTACTTCGAAGAGCGCCGCGCCGGTGCGTAACCCCGCCGGTGCCTTCCGTCCTCGCTCGCACGACCGACTGTGCCACCATGTCTACCGACGAGCCTACCGACGACGCTCCTCCGTCCCCAGCCCCCTCCCCGGCGTCCGCCGACGAGGCGACGCCCAACGGCCGTCCCGAGAATCCTCGGGACGACGTGCCCCCGGCGGACCCCTCTCCGTCGGCCGAGCCGACCGTGAAGCCGAAGCTGAACATCGACGACCTGCACTTCTGGTATGGCGACAACCACGCCCTGCAGGGCATCACGATGGACGTGCAGCCGAACAAGGTGACGGCTCTCATCGGACCCTCGGGCTGCGGAAAGTCGACCCTGCTCCGGTGCCTCAACCGGATGAACGAGCTCATCCAGGGCACTACGCTCGAAGGAACCATCCTCGTGGACGGGCAGGACATTTACGCGGAAGACACCGATCCGGTGATGGTGCGGCGTCGCGTCGGGATGGTCTTCCAGAAGCCCAACCCCTTTCCCAAGACGATCTACAAGAACGTGGCCTGGGGCGCCGAAATCAACGGCTACACCGGCGACGTCGACGCGCTCGTAGAACGATCTCTGCGCCAGGCCGCCCTGTGGGACGAGGTGAAGGATCGCCTGCACGGCAGCGCGCTCGATCTGAGTGGCGGCCAGCAGCAGCGCCTCTGCATCGCACGGACGCTCGCCGTTCAGCCCGACGTGGTGCTCATGGACGAGCCGGCCAGCGCCCTCGATCCCATCGCGACCTCGAAGGTGGAGGAGACGATCACAGAGCTCAAGAAGGACTACACAATCGTGATCGTTACCCACAACATGCAGCAGGCCTCGCGCATCAGCGACGAGACGGCCTTCCTCTACATGGGCCGCCTCATCGAGATGAATCCCACCGACCAGCTCTTTACCCGGCCCGAGAAGGATCGCACGGAGGCCTACGTCACGGGGCGCTTCGGATGATCGCTTCCTCCGGGGCCAACGGGGCTTCCCGTAGAACCTCCTCTCCAGGACCGTTCCCCGATCCATGAAAACGCCGCAGGAGATCCACCCCACGAGTGTCGGCGTTCAACCGTGATCACCATTGGGACGCACAAGAACCGTGGACGCCCCGACGGGACAGCCTTTCAGCACACTACACGACAAAAATTTTCATGACGAGTCATCCTGAGCGTCAGCGAAGCGCCCCAACCAGCGGGAGGAAGTGCTCCTGGGGCGGATCTCTCCGAATAAAGCGGAAACATTCCTGATACGCACTGCCGATAGCCTTCGGCTTTCGCCGAAATTAAAGAGACTCTTCGGTCGCAGGCTCCCCCAGAATGACATATTCCGAGGCGGTTGAAGAATCTCCCTCCCGAAAAATTTTTGTCGTGTAGCAAGGCCTTTCAGAGATACGCTCGTTCGCCTTCTCACCCCTTCGCCCTTTCGCCTCCTCTCGACCCGGACGGAGGCAGCCCGGTGATGAAAGACGAACACGTATTCAAAACTCTTCCTCCTCGATAATGCCCCCGCGGCCATGCCGAACCGATCGTCTCTCGACCAAGAACTGGCCTCCCTGCGCGGCCTGATCGCCGACATGGCCAACCGCGTCGACGAGCAGTTCGCCGACGCCATGAACGCCCTCCTTCAAGGGGACGTGGAGCTGGCGGAGCAGGTCGTGGCCGGGGACGACGCCATCGATGCCCTCGAGCTGCGCATCGACGAGCAGTGCGAGCGCATCCTGGCGCTGCACGCCCCCGTCGCGGTAGACCTGCGCATGCTCATCATGGCGGTCAAGATCAATACCGACTTCGAGCGCATCGGGGACCAGTGCCGAAATCTCTCCCGCAACGCGCGCCACCTGGTCGACGCCCCGGGCCTGCTCAACCAGACGCGCCTCCCGAAGATGGCCGACATGTCGCGCACCATGCTGCGGGAGGCCGAGATGGCGTTTTTGGAAGAAGATCGGCTCAAGGCCCGCAAGGTCATCGCCCGCGACCTGCAGGTGAACCGCCTGCACGAGGAAACCTTCAACACGCTCGTGGGCATGTGCGAGGACGGGCACGAGCAGGCCGAGGTGATTGCCCACCTCCTTACGGTGAGCAAGTCGCTGGAGCGGATCTCCGACCACGCCAAGAATGTCGCTCAGAGCGTGGTCTTCATGGTGGAGGGGCGCGATCTCCGTCACCGCGGACTTCAGGACGACGAGGATCCGTCGACGAATTTTCCCTCGCTCGATGAACCGTCAACCGGAGAGTTTACTCAGAAGACGTAACCTCCCACCGCGTTGCAGACGGGCGCCGAAGCTCAGACCTGTTTCCCAAACGGGTTTGCCGATCGCGTCGCCAGATGGCGATGACGTTCAGCTTGCTTCGTCGGTCCAAGTGATACCGAAGAACGAAAACGCGCCCCGCGACGCATCGGTATCACGGGGCGCAAAGAGAAGCGTCTGAAATGTTGCCCAGGGTGGATTCGAACCACCAGCCTCCCGGTCCAGAGCCGGACGCTCTGCCGATTGAGCTACTGGGCAATCTGCGTATGGGCGCAATTGTGTGGGGATGTGGGAGGAACCCGGCTCCGCCCGGTTCCGAGGCGTTGGGGCGCGCTGACGGTTTGACGGATGCTTCACCAGGGGCAGAGCGTCCGGAAGCCTCCCGGCGGTCGTCGGGGCCGGCGTCGATCCATCTGACAGCGGCCGCTTCGGTGCCGCTCCGGCCGTCGACCGCGTCGAGGTCAGTTCCGCGCCAGTCGGCAATCTGCTGGATAATTCGCGCCCGGACGTGCCGCTGCAGGACCCGGGCCTGGTCGGGCGTATACTCGCTCGTATCGACCGGATCGAGCACCTGCACGCGGATCGTCTCGGGGGTGGGATTGAACCAGATCGAGTGCTTGGGCAGGGCCTCGTGGGTGCCGTCAATGGCGATGGGCAGTACCGGCACGTTTTCCTCGATGGCGAGCCGGAAGGCTCCGTCGGAAAATCGGTGCACCCGCCCGTCCCGCGAACGCGTGCCCTCGGGGAAAAACATAACGCTGCACGCCTCCGCGAGGTAGTCATGGGCCGTCGACAGCACCTGTGCGCGGCTCTTCTTGCTCGTCCGGTCCACGCAGATGTCGCCGCTCAGGCGCAGGAGCCAGCCGGCGAACGGCAGGTCGAAGAGCTCCTTCTTGGCGACCCACTTCATTTCCCACGGGACCCGAGAAATGATGGGCGGATCGGCCTGCGAAGAATGGTTGCTTACCACAACGTAGGGGTTGCGAGGATCGTCCGGAAA
>PXSX01000202.1:0-1001 GCA_003022655.1 Bacteroidetes bacterium QH_1_64_81
CCGCGGCTGACAAGCACGATGATGGGCTGGTCCACGAGCATGCCACCCGCCTTCGCATCAATTTCCTGATTCATCCGGTCGCCCCGGCCCTTCGTTTCGACGATCGTCATCCCTTTCCCCAGCATTTCATTGGCGATCTGCCAGGATGTACGCATGACGCCGCCCGGATTCCCGCGGAGATCGAGCACGAGCCGTTCCATGCCCTTGTCAAGCAGCGTCCGGGCCGCCTTCCGAAACTCATCGTGCGTCTTCATGGTGAACCGGGTGATGTTGATGTACCCGGTCTTTTCGTCCACCATGTACGGGGACCGGACGGACTGCGTCTCGATTTCCTCACGGGTGATGGTAAAGGTCATGCGCTCGCTGGTCGTGGGCCGGTAGACCGTCATCTGCACCCTCGTGTCGATCTCCCCCTTGAGGCGGTTTTGAATCTCGTTGGACGAAAGCCCGACGGCCGATGAGTCTTTGATCCCCACGATGCGATCCCCAGCCATGACTCCAACCTCTTCGCTGGGCCCTCCCGCCAGGGGCGAAATGACACGAGCCGTGTCCTCCGGCACCTCAAAGACGATCCCAATGCCGCCAAAGGTGCCCTGATACTGGTCCTTCACGTCTTCTGCCCGGTCGGCAGGAATGTACGTAGAATGGGGATCGAGACTGTTTACCATCCCCTCCACACCGGCCTCCGCTATCTCCTCGGCCTTCAGGTCATCCACATAGTTCTGATTGATTTGGAGAAATGCCTGCCGCATCTTATCGAGCTGCGCGCCCACGTCGTCGTCGGAGAGGTAGGTGTCGAGCTGTACCCCGAGCACCGCCCCGATGGCGATGAGCAGAACAGCCGGCAGAATGTGATATTTGCTAAGACGCTTCATGAGATCGTCGAGAAGATCCGTATCGAGCGATAGAGCGAAATCGGTACGACCAGCGGAGGAGACGAGAACGACCTCCCTTCTCCGTTTCCCGGCGCTTCCAGTCTCGGCGCCAGCGGCAGCACAAAC
>PXSX01000202.1:1134-11556 GCA_003022655.1 Bacteroidetes bacterium QH_1_64_81
CATGATCTCGGACACCAGAGTGGACCGGTACTACTACATTTTCGACAGTTGCGAGCACCGTGCCCTGGTGCTGGATCGTGCAACGGGGGAGGAGCAGAGGGCCGAGGCCGATCCCCGCACCTCGCTGATCGGTCACGTGCGGACGAAGCGATCGCCTGCCCTCCAGCGTCGGTTCGCGCAGTGGTGCGCTCGGCAGGTCGACCCCGGTGCGGCCCCGTCACACACCGCCGCGGGGCGCCTCTGGGCGGCGACCCAGCGCGACAACCCGGCCGCCTGGAAGCGCGTGCGGCGCGAAACCAGCGACAGCGTGATGCTCGCCGTGGCTCTCGGCCTTCCGCGGGGACGGCCCGAGGCGGCGCGACTTCTAACGCTTCAGGCCTGCACTCATGCCGACGCCGAGCAGGCCGCGCTCGACGCCGCCCACATGAGCGAGCGGTGGGCCGAGTTCTCTGCCGAGTCCAATCCGGCGGCCGCCGCACGGGCCATGCGCACTGAGCACGTCGACTGGCTCCTTGATCGGGTGCCTATCCCGTAAATTCACGGGACCACATCAGTTCCTCCCCCCGCGCGCTCTGTGCGGCTTGTATGCGTTTCGTTACCATTGTGCTCGACCGGAACGGGACGAGACGCCGATTTTCAGAAACGGCCGCCCCTCCACGATTCGTCTACTCGTCGTCTTCACTCACCAACGGCACGAAGCGGAACGAGTGGAATTCCTCCCGCTCGTAGTCGTGCGGCCCCGATCCGGTGCGGGTGATGCGTGTCATCGTTTGTCCCCCACTGCCGCCGATTGGGATGACGAGGATGCCTCCCTCACGCGCCTTTCCTTCCGACGGCTCCCGGAGCTGGCGCAGGAGCGGATCGGGGGCCTCGGGGGCGGCGGCGGTCACCACGATGCCGTCGTACGGCGCGAAGGCGGGCCACCCCCTGGTGCCGTCTCCGTGTCGCATCCGCACGTCGTAGCCGAGGTCGTCGAGGAGGCGCCGGGCGCGGGCGAGCAGGTCCTCGTGCCGCTCAATGGAGAAAACGCGGGCGTCGAGCTCGCAGAGCACGGCGGCCTGGTAGCCGCTGCCGGTGCCCACCTCTAGGATTCGGTCGTCCGGCTGCACCCCTAGCAAGGAGGTCTGGTACGCCACGGTGAAGGGCTGCGAGATGGTCTGGTTGAGCCCGATGGGCAGGGCCGCGTCGGCGTACGCCCGATCGCGCAGGGCCGGGTCCACGAACGCGTGGCGGGGCACCGCGCCGATGGCCGACAGCACCCGTTCGTCGTGAATTCCCCGGGAGCGAAGCGTTTCGACGAGTTGCTCGCGACGCCGACGGTGCTGCCGCTCGTTGCCGTCGCCGGGGGACGAAGAAGTCATGGGAAAAGCGGGCGGATCCGGGAGGGTGATTGCGCCGGGGGTCAGGCCGTGGCAGGCGCGGTGGCGCTCGCCTGTGTGGTGGACTGTCCCGTAAGGGCACTGGTAAGGTACGTACGCAACTCTTCGGGGGTGATGTTGGAGATGAGGGCCCCATCCCGGGAGACGCTGATATCCCCGGTTTCTTCCGAGACGACCACCACGAACGCGTCGGTCTGCTCGGTAAGGCCCACGGCGGCGCGGTGACGGAGGCCCAGCTGCGGGCTGAGCTTCATGCTCGTGGAAACGGGAAGAATACACCGGGCCGCCTCGATGCGGCCGTTATTGATGATGACGGCCCCATCGTGGAGGGGATTTTGCCCATAGAAAATCGTCATCAGTAGGTCTTGAGACACCTCCGCCTCCAGGAGCTTACCGGTCTCGACGTAGCTCCGGAGGCCTGTGCCGCGCTGGAAGGCGATGAGGACCCCGATCTGCCGCTCGCTCATCTCGTCGACGGCCCCCACCGTCTCGTCGATGATGTGGCTCTGGTCGGTGGTGGTGACGAAGCGCCGGACGATGGGGTTTCTGCCCAGCAGGAGGAGTAGGCGCCGAATCTCGGGCTGAAAGATGATGATGACCGCCAGCACGAACACCTGATTAAAGTACCCGAACACGGTGGTCAGCACCGTCATGTCGGCCAGCTCAACGACGAACTGGACCAGGAAGAGGGCCCCGAGGCCAAGGGCGATCTGCACGGCGATGGTCCCGCGCATCAATCGGTACAACTGGTACAGGATGTAGGCGACGAGGAGGATTTCGAACGCGTCGCCGATCCCGAAGTCGATAATCTCGAACACCTTCACGGGAAAAGAGGACCCGAATACAAGAAGAGAAGCAGGGGACGTGCCGCCCCGACCACGGACACGGGGTCGCTACGGTTGGCGAAGCGTGGTGCCGAGTACCTTCAGCATTTTGACGGTCGGAGCGACGTCGTGAGTGCGCACGATCGTAGCGCCCCGCATGACAGCCACGGCCGTGGGCCCAAGCGAGCCATGGAGCCGATCACCGACCGGCGCGGGATCCTCGGGCGTGCCGAGGGTGGCGCCGATTGTGCTCTTGCGGGAGACCCCCACCAGCACCGGACGGTTGAGGGTCAGCAGTTCGTCCACCTCATTGATAAGCCGGAGGTTGTCCTCATTCGATTTGCCGAAGCCGAAGCCGGGATCAATGACGATCTGTTCCACTCCCGCCTGCGCCGCCGTCTCCACCGACTGGGCGAGGGCGTCGCGCACCTGGGCGGTCACGTCGTCGTAGTCGCGGGGCCGCGTCAGGTCCCCCGGCTCGCCCGCCGAGTGCATCACCACCAGGGGCGCGTCCGCCTCGGCGGCCACCTCGGCCATCTCCGGCTGGTGACGCAGGCCGGTCACGTCGTTCACGATGTCGGCCCCCGCGGTGAGGGCCGCCCATGCCACGTCGGGCTTGTACGTGTCGATCGACAGAAGCGCCTCGGGGAACCGGTCCGAGAGGGCCTCGATGACGGGCACGACGCGGTCGCGCTCCTCCGCTTCGGTCACCGGATCGGCGCCGGGCCGGGTCGACTCGCCGCCCACGTCAATGATCGACGCGCCCTCGCTCAGCATTTCGGCGGTCCGCGACACCGCTTCTTCGACGGTCACGTACTGCCCGCCGTCGGAAAAAGAGTCGGGCGTCACGTTCAGGATGCCCATCACGCGGGCGCCGTCTACCGCCGGACTGCCGGGTCGACAGTCGAGCGAGTGGGCCTGACCGCCAAGCACGAACCGGTCGGTCGGGAATGTCTCTGGGTCCAGCGAGGGGGACGAGCGGGACACGCGAGGCATGACACGAGAGAGGGGACGATTCCGAGAAATGAGAGGTCGGCGAACACTTGTTTGGGTAAGGTATACACAGACCGATGTCGGATTGAGATCCATGGGTTGTTTTTGTGGAAAAATTCTGACCCCTGTGCCCCCCGCCACCGCGAGGGGCGTCCCCGAAAGAGATTCCTCCGATTCGCTTTCCTAGTCCTCGATGGACGAACTGGTACGGTCGGCCCTGCAGTGGATCGGTCCGCTCCGGCGGATTCGGGAGTTCAAGGCACATCCTGTTGCCACGCAGCGGTCGCTTTTGCGCCGCCTGCTCACCCGCGCCGCCGACACTGAATGGGGACGGCGGTTCGGGTTTTCCGAGATCGCGGAGGCGTCGGACGTGGTGGCGACCTATCAGAACCGGGTGCCGCTTCATCGCTACGGAGACATTGAGGCCGACGTCAAGCGGGTTCGGGAAGGCGCTGTGGACGTGATGTGGCCCGGTACCATCACCAATTTTGCCGTCTCCAGTGGCACTGTGTCCGACGGCAAGGTTATTCCCATCAGCGATGAGACCATCGAGCACAACCGATCATTCAGTGTCGGGGTCGGTGTCAACTACCTCAAAGAGAGCCTCGACCCGAGCTTCTTTGGCGGCAGCCACCTCACGCTTCCCGGTCGCGTCGAAGAAGACCCGAATCATCCCGGCACCAAAGCGGGCGAGATCAGCGGCATCCTCGCCGAGAACGCGCCCGGCTTTTTCCGCACGCTCTACCAGGCCGTCCCGAACGAGGTCACCTTCCTCCCCAGCTGGGAGGGGCGCTCAACCTGTTCGACCTGCTCATCGACCTCCACAACGAGCGGAATAACGACACGGCCACGACCGTGGGAGAGGTGTGGCCGAACTTGCAAGTGCTCATTTCGGGCGGGGTGGCCCTCCGCTCGTACCGCGACCTGATTGAAGAGAAAATCGGCCACGACATCGACTTCATGGAGACCTACGGGGCCTCCGAGGGCTTCTTCTCGTTCCAGGATGAGCTGGACGACCCGTCGATGCTGCTGCATCTCGACAACGGGGTCTTCTACGAGTTCGTGCCGCTCGACGAGCGCGGTGACGACGACCCGACCCGGCACACGATTGCGGACGTGGAGCCCGGGGTGCGCTACTCCCTGCACGTCACATCATGCAGCGGGCTCTGGGCCTACGAGGTGGGCGATGTCATCCGGTTCACGCAGACCGTCCCGCACAAGATTGTGGTGGCGGGCCGCACCAGCGACATGATCGACGAGTACGGGGAGGCCATCTACGGCGACGAGGTGCGGGCGGCCCTCAAGTCGGCCTGCGAGGCCACCGGCGCTCACGTAACAGATTACCACGTGGCCCCGCGACGGTCGACCAACGGCGAGCAGCCCGGCCACGAATGGCTCATTGAGTTCGAGCAGGCCCCGACCGACCTCGATGCCTTCGAGCAGGCGCTCGACGACCACCTGCAGGAGGTAAATCGCCACTACTGCATTCGACGAGAAGGGGACGCCCTGGACGGACCGCACGTGTCGGCCCTCCCAGAAGGCGCCTTCTACGACTGGCTGCAAGCCAGCAAGGATGAGATCAGCGGCCAGACCAAGGTGCCGCGCATGAGTGACAATCGGGATGTCGCCGATGGTGTGCTTGCCGTCGTCGAGCCAAGCCGCTAACCCCTGTGGAGACTGGCCGTGCTTTCCTGGAACAACCGCTTTTGCCGCTCGTGATGAGTCCGCGAACCATAAACCGGATCCCGTGTGGGGTCGCCCTCGAGCCCAATGCCTTGGATCTCGGTTTTGAGCGCATTTTTCCTGACCGGCGTCCCGACCGCTGCTAGGGACCGGCCCTTTCGACCACTCTCGCCATCGCTTATCACCCACAACCTGACAGGACCACATGCAAGTTTCTCGCGAACAACGGATGCTGGACCAGTACCTTCAGGAAATCGGGAAGATTGACCTTCTCGAACCGGAGGAGGAGGTCGAGCTGGCACGACGTATCGAGGACGGAGACGAGGAGGCCCTCCACCAGCTCTGCCGTGCCAACCTGCGCTTCGTGGTGTCGGTCGCCAAGAAGTACCAGGGACAAGGCCTATCGCTGGCCGACCTGATCAACGAAGGCAACTACGGCCTCATCAAGGCGGCCAAGCGATTCGACGAGACGCGTGGATTCAAATTTATCTCCTACGCCGTCTGGTGGATTCGGCAGGCCATCCTGCAGGCCCTCGCCGAGCAAAGTCGCGTGGTGCGGCTCCCCCTCAACCGCATCGGCACCATCTCGAAGATCCGCAAGGCCAGTGCCCGCCTCCAGCAGGATCTCGACCGCAAGCCCAACATCGAGGAGCTGGCCGAGGAGCTTGAGATCGATGTCCGGAAGGTGCGCGAGGCGATGAAGCACACCAGCCGCCACCTCTCGATGGACGCTCCCTTCAATGAGGAGGATGACAACAGCCTCCTCGACGTGCTGCCGGACGAGGAAAGCGACTCGCCCGACGAGGAGATGCTCTCCGAGTCGGTGAAGATTGACATCGAGCATGCCCTCAGCGCCCTGCACGACCGCGAGGCCGAAATCACGCGCCTCTACTTCGGCATCGGGCGGGAGCACCCGCTAACACTTGAGGAGATTGGCAAGCGGTTCGACCTCACGCGGGAGCGCGTCCGCCAGATCAAGGAAAAGGCCCTCCGGAAACTTCGTCAGCGTCACAGTCGACAAGACCTCCAGCCGCATACTGACTAGCACTGATACGACTTCTCTCCCTCCATTCTTGCGTGGAACGATTCGGGCGCGCTCCCTGCGGAGCGTGCCCGTTTTCGTTGCGTGGCACGCCTGAAAAACGTGTTGAGCCGTTCCGGCAGGTCAGCGGTGCAGAGGGTCCCCCACCACCAGCGGAACGAAGAATCCCGGCCCCAAGCGGCAATGTCGTCTTCGTCGTCTCCCCCCCGCATCCTCCAGGCCACGGCCCGGAACCGTGTGATCGTGAGTTACGGGGTGGCCCCGGACCGGGTGGCCCCTCTCCTTCCGGACGGCCTCGTGCCGGCCCGGCACGACGGAACGGCGTACGTCAGTCTCGTCGGGGTCGAACTCACGAAGGTCCGCGTGCTCGGCCTCGTGGGCCCGGGCTTTCGGCGGGTTCCTGCGGTCGAGCTACGCGTCCATGCCCGGCCCGTCCAGGCGCCGTCGGGCGAGGACGGCACGTGGACGGTGCGTGCGCACGTGCCGCGGTGGCTCGTGGCGTGGGGCGCCCGGTTCCTCTACGGGGAACAGGTAGAGGTGGCGTCAATGCAGCCGCTGCGGCGCGAGCAGGTCGACACCGTGGAGGTCACGTACCGTCTCGACTGGCAGGGCCGAGAGCAACGGATCCGCGTGCGGGGCGAGCGGACGTCCGTCATGCCAGCGTCCGACGCACGTGCCCACACCCTCCTGCGCCCGACCTGGCGGTTCGGGACGACCCGGGGCGGCACCCTGCTTCGACGCCCGGCGCATGTCCTTCTGTCGCCCGGCACCCCCGTGACGCTGCGATGGCGGGAGCAGATGTAATCGGCCACAGCGTTGCACTTTGCCCCCCGCACTCGTACACTCCGTGGGCGTGCACATGCGCGAATCGAGGGAGCCATTCCGGGCTTGACTCGAAATCCTTCCGAGGACGAGCCGCCAAGCCGGGTGAAATTCCGCATCGGAGTATGGGCTAACTTGCTGTCAGGAATTTGTGGAAACCCTGGAGGAGACAGACATTGAATTTTCCCGAACTGCATCCCGCCCACCACGACCGAATGCTGACTTGAGAACGATTTTGGGGAGGCTTCCCGCCGTGCGCTCCCTTGCACGTCGCGCTACGCCCTCCCGCCCCTCGCAGCCCCCTTCTTGTCTTTCTTCTTACCGTTCATGCATCTCTCTCCTCGGCTCCGGGTCTACTCCGCCGTGTTCTCCATCCTCCTCGCCGTCGGCCTGTCGGGCTCCACGCTCGTGCAGGCCCAGGGCTTCGGCGTCTATGAGCAGGGGTCGTGCGTCATGGCCCGAGCGGGGGCCACGGTGGCGAGCGGCTGTGGAGACGGCTCTTCCGTCTACTTCAATCCCGCTCACCTCGCAGACGCCAGCGGCGTGACCGCCTCCCTCGGGGCGACCCTGGTCGACGCCAGCGGGGAGTTTGCGTACGACTACACTGCCCGACCGCCCTACACGGGCGTAGAGGTGGATCTCCAAAACGACCCCATCCCCATCCCGCACGGCTACGTGACATACGGGGTGACCGAGAAGCTCGGGCTTGGGCTCGGGGCATACGTCCCCTACGGCCTGGAGACGAACTGGCCCGTGCAACTCTCGGACGGCACTTACTTCGACGGCGCGTTCGAAGGATTCAAGAGTCGCATTCAGACCATTTACGTGCAGCCGACGGCTGCCTATCAGGTCACCCCGAACCTGCGCGTGGGGGCGGGTCCGGTCCTGGCCATCTCGACCGTGGAGCTGAGGCAGCTGTTGGACCTGTCGCAACAGACGACGCCCGCCGGGCCCACCTTCGGCCAACTGGGCGTTCCGTTCCACACCGCGTTCGCCCGGGCGGGGCTCGAGAGCTCCAATGAAATCGGCTACGGGGCCAACGTCGGCGTGTCGTACCAGGCCACCGACCGTCTCTCCTTCGGCGCCCGCTTCACGACCCCCATTACGGTGTCGTACGAGGGGGACGCCGAGTTCACGCAGATCGAGACCGGATTGGTCTTCCCCGCCCCCAGCCCCCTTGCACGGGACTTGAATGGGGACGGAAATCCGGATCCGACCCCGGCCGACCTCCTGGTCGCCGGTCAGCTCGACGAGGACGGCGTGCTCGATCAGTACCAGCAGAGGGCCAGTAGCGACGGGGACCTCAGCTCTCAAACGGTCGAAACTGAGATCACCTTCCCGTTCCAGCTGGTCGGAGGCGTGAGTTTTCAGGCCACCGAGAAACTGCTGCTGCTCGCCGACTACCAGTTCACCGCTGGTCCGCCTTCGACGAGATTGCGCTTGAGTTCGCGAAGCTTGGGAAGCGCGTCCGGGAGGAAAACTACGACGACACGCACGGCGGTCACCTCAGCGCGCAGTACGACCTCCTCGACCAGTGGACAGTGCGTCTCGGATACCTTTTCAACACAGCCGCCGCGCCGGACGACGTCGTCACGCCCCTGCTGCCCGAGGCAGCCCGGAACCAGTTTTCCATCGGGGTCGGCTGGCGGCCTTCGGACGTGGTGGAGGTGAATGCGTCGTACCAACGGCTCCTGCAGAACGATCGGCGGGGCCGGGTCCGGGGCCCACTTTCCGGCGAATCCCCCACGACCGACCTCAACCAGGGCCTGTACAGCTTTGGCGCCAACCTCATCGGCACGACTCTCACACTGCACCTTTAGTTCGCGATGAAGAGCTTTTCCCTCCCCTGTCCCCTCTCTTCGGGAGCCGCCCTGCTTCTCGTCCTCACCGCGCCGTTGCTGACCGGGTGTGACGATGCGTCGCTCACAGCCCCGGAGGTTCAGAACGACCTGTTCAGCAGCTACGTGGCCCTCGGCAACAGCATCACGGCCGGGTTCCAATCCAGCGGCATCAACGAAAACACGCAGAGGACTTCGTATGCCTCCCTCCTCTCAGAGCAGATGGGAACGCAGTTCACCCTTCCTGTCTTTTCCAATCCTGGATGCCCCCCGCCGCTGTCTCAGGTTTTTCCTCCTCAACGCATCTCCGACGACCCCTGTGCATTCCGGGCGCAGCCGTCCTCTTCCACGATCAACAACGTGGCCGTGCCGGGTGCGGCACTAATTGACGTTCTCAGCAATCGCCCCTCCCTGGCCGACCCCAACCCCCTCACGCAGTTCATCTTAGGGGGACGAACCCAGATCGAAGCCGCTAAGCAGGCCAATCCGACCTTCGCGAGCGTCTGGATTGGCAATAACGATGTCCTGAACGGAGCAGTAAGGGGCGACACCACTCTCGTGACCTCTGTCGACTCGTTTGAGACCCGCTACACGCGGTTGGTGAATCAGCTCGAGTCGATTAACACCTTAGAAGGAGCCGTCTTTCTTGGAGTGGCGAACGTGACCCTCATCCCTCACTTCTCGCGTGGGTCCGCTTATCGACAGGCGATCGATGCCGGACAGAATGCGGGAGTGCTGCCTCCAAACTTTGAGCTTACTTCGTGCGCTCCCTCGGAGTCCGGCTCCGTCCTCATTCCCTTCCAGCACGGTGCAGCCCTGGTACAGGTCGCCATCGGCCTGCGAGAGGAGCTCGGGGGCTTTGCCCCGACCATTACGATCGACTGTTCCAAAGACCGAACTGTGGAGGAGACCGTTCGTCGGAACGTTCCCGACGACCTTGAAGATGCGGTCGTAAGTCAGATCAGCGAAGACATCCGACCGATCTCCCTTCTCATCCCTCCCGAGATCTCGTTCCTGCAGGACCGCGTTGCAACCTTTAATGAGCTCATCCGGGAGAAGGTCAGCGACGACTACGGGTACGTAAATCCGAACACTCTCCTCCAGAATAACAGCGATCAGATTCCGGCCTTCCCGGAGCTGTTCGAGAATCCCGACACTCCCTGGAGCACTGACCAACCCTTCGGGCCGCTGTTCAGCCTCGACGGTATTCACCCGAATGCAGCCGCCCATCGCCTGGTCGCCAACGCTCTGATCGTCAAGATTAACAACACCTACGACGACGCTCAGCTCTCCTCCGTGTCGACGCCGTAGCGATGTCTAGGGATTCGCCGAGACGGTGTCTTGATCCATCCTGGTGGTGTCCGGCCTGGTCGTGTCTGGTGATAGCGTATCCGCCCGCTGCGTATCGGGGGCAGAACGTGCGGGCATCGTCGTGTCGGTGGTCGGAATTGTAGAGGTTAGACGCTGTTCCGCATCGGTCGTGTTGGCCGAGGTCGTGTCGCGGGCCTGCAGCGTAATCGACCCGTTCTGGGTTCGCAACTCGATTGTGGGCTCGCTGGCTCCTAGCTGCGCGTTGAAGCGCGCCCCCGCGTCGGCGGGCGCAAACTGCTCGGTGGCAAAGGACAAGCCCTGCGTCCGAATGGTGCCTACGTTCGTTTGTGCGTCAATCTGGGCCGACGCACCGGCGGGGAGGCGCAGATCGATGGTTCCGTTCGACGTCTCGAGTTGAAGAGGTCCTTCTACCGGCAGCGTGCGAAAACCGACCTGCACGTCACCGTTCTTGAGGATCGTCTCTACGGACGCCGCGGCGCCCTGCACCTCTACGTCGCCGTGGTCGTGCT
>PXSX01000203.1:0-1640 GCA_003022655.1 Bacteroidetes bacterium QH_1_64_81
CGCCGAGAAACTTCGGGCCCACACCGAAGGATGGCTCCACCGGGCCTTCTCAATTTTTGTCTTCGACGACCAGGGTCGTCTTCTTCTCCAGCAGCGCTCGGAAGGCAAGTACCACTCTGGAGGTCTCTGGTCGAATACCTGCTGCAGCCATCCCCAGCCCGGAGAGTCCCCCATTGATGCAGCGCACCGTCGCCTGCCGGAGGAACTGGGATTCAACACCTCCCTGACGCCTGCCTTTCGGGAGACGTACCATCTTTCGGTGGGCGACGACCTGGTTGAGCATGAGCACAACCACGTTTTTCTTGGTACGGTCGAGGCCCCCGACGTGCGCCCCAGCGCCGACGAAGTGGCCGACTGGACCTGGGCACAGCCGTCGGCCCTCAGGGACGACATGGCCGCCCACCCGCACCGCTACACGGCCTGGTTCCGGCTTCTTCTCGGTCCGGCCCTGGCCGCGGCTCCCTCTGGAGACCCGTCGTCGACGCCCAAAAGCGGGGCGTAGGGTGGCGTCCGGCTTCTCCTCCCCCAGCCGAACGGCGGGCTGGGGCTCCCGTGCGGCTCCCCTCCGACAAGAGCCAAGCACTCTCCTCTTCCTCATCGACCCCTGTCGCTCGTGTCCGACCGCCCTCACCGTCTCCGGCAGTATGCCGGCCTCGTCCTCGTCATCATTGCGTACGTGGGGGGCATCATCGGATGGTCGTGCGCCGTGCTCGAGGTGGACAATCAGTCCTCGAGCGCCGCAGACACGACACAGGCTCTCATCGCACAGTCAACTCCACGGGTCGACGCCCGAGGGGAACGTCGCCCTGCCCCGAGGCGTGCCCAGAACAGTGTCGGCGGGGACCCCGCTGCCGTTGTACCGTTGCACCGACCAACCGTAGACTGGGATGAATTGGCGCGCCGGACTTCTTCTCGTGGCGGCGGGGCTTGGCGTCGGGGTGATCTCGACCTCGCTGGGACAACGAATGGCATCGTCTGAGCCAGTCTCTGCACGTCACGGGCCGTTTACTCAGTTGCTCGAACGGTTCGTGGACCGGCAGGGAGACGTGGACTACGAGGCCCTCCAGGCCCAGGCGGACTCTGTGCTCGCTCCGTACCTGCAGGACCTAGCCACGACCCGCCTCGCCCCCCTGGACCGGGAGTCCCGCCTCGCGTTCTGGATCAACGCGTACAACGCCTACACGCTGAAGCTGATCGTAGACCACTACCCAGTCACGAGCATCCGGGACATTGAGGGTCCGCCCGACGGGGACACTCCGTTCCAGCGCCCCGTGGGCCCTGTGGCCGATACCGTGCGGACCCTCGATGAGATCGAGCATGAGATCATCCGCGAGCGGTTCGAGGAGCCCCGCATCCATTTCGCCCTCGTCTGCGCCGCCAAGAGCTGTCCCCGGCTCCGCCAGGAGGCCTACACCGGCCCTCGGCTCGATCAACAGCTCGATAATCAGGCCCACCGCTTTTTGCACGCCGATCGCAAGAACCGCATCCCGGCGGGTGAGGAGCACGTCGCGCTGTCCCGGATCCTGAAATGGTACGGCTCGGATTTTGGCCCCACGCCAGCCGCCGTACAGCAGGAGCTCGCTTCCTATTTCGAGGGATCGGTCCGGGACTCGCTCTCCCGAGGGGCGTACGAGGTCCGC
>PXSX01000203.1:1706-5676 GCA_003022655.1 Bacteroidetes bacterium QH_1_64_81
ATCGGCCTCGAGGTTCACGTCCAGCTCCAGACCGACGCCAAGATTTTCAGCCCCGACGCCACCGCGTTTGGGGCGTCGCCCAACACGCAGGTCGACCCCATCAGTCTGGGCCACCCCGGCACGCTGCCGGTGCTCAACGAACAGGTGGTCGAGTATGCCCTTCGGCTGGGCCTCGCCACCCGGTGCTCCATCGCAGCGCGCTCGGTCTTTGCCCGGAAGCACTACTTTTATCCGGATCTGCCCAAGGGCTACCAGATTTCTCAGTACGACACCCCGATCTGCTACGACGGCTACGTCGACATCGTCCCCGAGGACGATGAGGACGGGAAGTCGCCGCTCGGCACCGAATCGCGCCGGGTCGGGCTCACACGTATCCACATGGAGGAGGATGCGGGCAAGTCGATGCACGATCCCGACGGCAGCACCCGGCTCGACTTCAACCGGTGTGGGGTGCCCCTCCTCGAACTGGTCACGGAGCCGGACCTGCGCTCCCCGCGCGAGGCGTACCTGTTCCTGGAGCGGCTGCGTCAGTTGGTGCGGTACCTCGACATCAGCGACGGCAACATGGAGGAGGGGTCCCTGCGCTGCGACGCCAATGTGAGCGTCCGTCCCCGGGGCCGCGAAGCATTCGGGACGCGGACGGAGTTGAAAAACATGAACTCGATGCGGCACGTGGAGCAGGCGCTCGACTACGAGATTGCGCGCCAGATTGCTGCGGAGGAGCGGGGAGAATCGATCACGCAGCAGACCCTGCTCTGGGATCCCGACTCGGGCACCACCCGGCCCATGCGCTCGAAAGAGGAGGCCCACGACTATCGCTACCTGCCCGACCCCGATCTCGTGGAGGTGACCGTCGAGGACGAGATGATCGAGCGCGTTCGGGAGGGGCTCCCCGAGCTTCCCCGGGCCCGCCGGCAGCGGTTCGTGGAGGAAACTGGACTTCCGCCCTACGATGCCGGGGTGCTCACGGAGGAGCGGGCCGTGGCCGACTACTTCGAAGAGACGCTCCGCCACCTCTACAAGCGCACGAAGGGCGGCGACACCGATGCGCAGGCCAAGATGGTTTCGAACTTCATCATGACCGAGGTGATGCGCGTGCTCAACGAGCGGGACCACGACGTCGACGATCTTCCCGTAGGCCCAGAGCGACTGGCCCAGCTCGCCTTCCTCCGGATTCAGGACAAGGTTAGCTCCAACGGGGCGCAGGAGGTCTTTGAGGCGATGATGGAGCAGCCCGACAAGAGCGCGGGCCGGATTGCGGACGAGCGAGATCTGATTCAGGTCTCCGACCGCAGTGCCATCGAGCCCCTCGTCGACACCGTGATCGATGAGAATCCGGACAAGGTGAAGACCTACCTCGGCGGCAAAGACGGCCTTCTCGGGTTCTTCATCGGGCAGGTCATGCAGCGCTTCGACGGCTCCCCCAACCCCGAGCTGGTCCGGTCGCTCCTCCGCGAGAAGCTGGACGCGCGCCGCGAGGAGGTGAACGTCGACGAATAGACGAGACCGATGGCTCTCCGCAACGTTGGTACGACGACCCGTCTCTGCATCGCCGGTCTGGGGCGCAGCGTGCTGGTGGTGAGCCTCATCCTCCTGCTGGGGGGGTGCCAACAGCCCGAGCCGTCTGTGCAAAGCTACCTGGAGGGTCGCGTGGTGGTCGACTCCAGCACCGGCACGTCGGACGACGCCAGCGGATTTCGGGTGCGGGTCCTTCGTCCCGATGGCCGCCGGATCGATACGCTGGGAGACGCCCGCACCGATGGGGATGGCCGCTTTCGAATGCCGATTGCCGCCCCGAGTCGAGGCATCTACGCCCTCTCATTCTGGTCCCGAAATGGCCGCACCCCTCTTGCGACCACCGATTACGTCGTGGCGTCGGGCGATTCCGCCACGCTCCGCGTCGACCTTCCGTCCGATCCGCCCCTACTGCGCCCGGAGTCGCCCGAGAATCAAGCCCTTCGGAGCTATCAGAACATGAGGGCAATGCCCCGGCGCATGCGGACCCGTCGAGAGCGAGCCGACACGGATGGCGCTAGCGTCTTGGTGCAAAACATCCGGCTGACCAGCAGCACCCTCTGGCGCCTTCGGGACCGCTACCCGGGCACCTACGCCGGCCAGATTGCGGCCGTCGAGTCCCTCTCGCTTCTCGAGGGCTGGAACGATTCGCTCGTGGTGGCCCGCGCCCGGCAGATCGCCCCCTCCAGCCCCCGCTACGTGGACGCGGTGCGGATCGCCCGGCGGGCCGAGGCGCGCCTCCACGGCCACCGAGCCGCCCTGGACCTCCTCGACACGTTTGAGGCCGATGCGGCCCATCCCCGAGACCGGGCTGGCGTGAAAGCCGCCCGGATCCAGGCGTTTCTGGACAGCATGCAGGTCGAGGCGGCCCTGTCGGCCGCCCAGCAGCTCAGGGCCGAGCACTCCCGCTCGCCCTGGACCGAGTGGGCCCGCCGCGTTCGGTACGAGGCCCACAACCTGCAGCCGGGCATGAGGGCCCCCAACCTGACCGTCCGCACTCTGGAGGGCGATACCCTATCCCTTCGAGACCTTCGGGGCCGCCCCGTCGTTCTTGAATATTACCGGCCCGGCACGGACCTCTACACCCTGCAGCGCCCCCTCCGCAACACGCTATACGAGGCCACCCGCCCGGACTCTGTGGCGTTCGTCTCGATCTCGGTCGAACCCGACTCGCTGGTTAACCGCGCGTACCTCCGCAATCAACGTCTGCCGGGACACACGGTCATTGCAGCACAGGGGCCGGAGGACCCGCTCGCAACCCGCTACAACGTGGTTCAGGTTCCCGCCTGGATCTTCATCGACGAGGCCGGACGGATCGTGGACCGGTATCGGGCGAGTGCCCTTCCCACCCTCCGACACCGCCTGCTCCACCAGCCTCCGGACACCGCAGTCCTGCCCACGGTTCCGACGCGCTGATGCGTTCCGATCCAGGAATCCTTCACCAAGTAGGAACGTGAAGGACTTGATACAAGCGGTAATGTCCGCGAACTTGGCCAGCGGCAGGTTCATCAGCCGAACTGAAGCGTCCCGTCCTTCCGGACGAGGCCTCAACCCGTTCTCCAGGGCGTGTTTGTCACCATTCCGCATTCAACGTTTCCCCTCATGCCTTCCGTGCTGTCTGGAACCCTGTCCTACGTCAAAAACTTCCTCAAGGACCAGGATGTCGCGGCGATTGCCCCCTCCTCTTCCTTTCTGGTCCGCCGGGTCTGCAAATGGATCGACTTCGACGAGGATCGGATCATCGTGGAGTACGGCCCCGGAAACGGCGTCTTCAGCGAGTTCATGCTCGACCACATGCGCCCCGAGTCCACCCTTCTTCTCGTCGAGAGCAACCCGGACTTCGTGGAGACCCTGGAGGAGATGACGAGGGACGATCCCCGGGCGGTCGTGGTGGAGGACCGCGCCGAACACATCGTCGACATTCTCGATGCGCACGGCATCGACGAGGTCGACTCCGTCGTGTCCGGCATTCCTTTCTCGTTCCTCGACCCGGATACGAAGCACAACCTTCTTGCTCGTACGCGAGACGTGCTCGCGGAGGACGGAAAGTTTCTCGTGTACCAGAACTACAACCACATGGAGGCACCGCTCCGGGACCATTTCTCGGAGGTCACGAAGGAATATGAGCCCCGGAATATTCCCCCGACGATGTTCGTCTACAAGGCCCGGAAATAGGCGTCCTCCTCTCGTCCCCACACACAACCGCCCCACCCCTCATGCTGATCGCCGGAAACTGGAAAATGAACACCGACGTCCCGGAAGGCCGTGCGCTGGCTCAGGTCATCGCGGACCGCCTTTCGACTGAACCTCAGTCCTTCGAGGGCGTCGACTTCCTCGTCTGCCCCCCCTTCGTCCACCTGCCGGCCGTCATTGATGCGCTGGCAGACTCGTCCGTGGCGGTCGGGGCGCAGGACGTGCACGCCGAGGACGAGGGCGCATACACGAGCGACGTGTC
>PXSX01000204.1 GCA_003022655.1 Bacteroidetes bacterium QH_1_64_81
CCTCACCCGGCGCATGCGGGATCTCAATAAGCCCACCGATGTCCTGTGGGTGCGAGAGGCCCTCCAGCGCCTGGACCTGGCGTACGACCTCGTCCTGCTCGATACGGCCGCCGCCGTCACCGTCTACAGCCTCAACGCCCTCGTTGCCAGCCAGCACGTCCTCATCCCGGTCCTGCCCGAGTACCAGTCCGTCGTGGGGGCGGAGCAAACGCACAAAATATCCAGCTCGTCGAGAACAAGCTCAATCCGCTCCTCGAAACTCGCCACTTCCTCTTCACGCAGGTGGACGCCCGGAAGCGGATGCACAAGACCTACCGTGAGTATGTCCGCGAAAAGTATGGACCGGAGGTCCTAGAACACGTGATCCGAACGAGCACGTCGCTGGCAAAGTCGCAGGACGGGACGACCACGATCTTCGACCACGACCCCACCGCCCGCGGCGCCATAGACTACGCCAACGCCACCGACGAACTGATGACCCGCATCCGGGAGGCGTTTGACGAACCGGATGAAGAACAATCGCCGTCGCCCGATCCCGCCGAGAGCGCGCCCGAGCTCAGTGAGATGCTGAGCTCCTGAACGTCGTCCCGAACATGTGCGGGAAAATTTCAGGGCCGTGCATCAATCTCGGGGACCCGCGCTCACGTCCAGAGCGATGCACGTCCAGAGCGATGGCGGTCGGCGGACCGCGGACGGCTATCTCCGCCGCGTGTCAGAACAGCGATTGATCGACCTGCGCCAGTCGGCCAGACATAGATCAGAGCATGTCGAGTCGTTCAATCTCGGCGTCCGACCACCGGTAAAAGTGGCGGTCCGTGGTCTTGAGGGTTTCGACGCAGTCGTTGTAGAGCGTCCGGGCCTCCTCCACGTCCGGGTGCGTCGGCTCCGGGTGCGCTTCGATCCAGCGCCGCAGGTCGCGGAGGGCGCGGGGGGAGTAGGTGTCGAGGGTACCCTCGATTTGGAACAGTGCGAGCTTTGTCTCCTCCTGCCGGAGCGTGTAGACGAGGACCCAGATCGATACGCCGAAAAAGGCCAGGATGCAGAAGAGCATCGTGGCCCACACGTCGAGGGAGAGTTCAAGCATGATACGGCGTTGGAACGTTAGGACGTTACAAGCTGAACGGTGTGGTGGGCGAGGCGTGATGCACCTCTACAGCCGAGGTTCCCAGGAGCGAGAGCCGGGGGATCAGGCCTCATCACTCGCAAGGAGCTCGCGGCGGCCTTCCAGGTACGACATCAGCGCGTAGCCGAAGAGAGGTATGCCCAAGAAAACGGCCACACCCCCAATCATCTGCGGCGTGCCGAAGTTGGTCCAGGCGTAGTTGCCGACGATGAAGAGCATCACGAGGGGAATCACGTACTGCACGACCGGATTCCAGGCGGGGCCCACGTAGAGGCCGGCGTTCCGATTGATCTCCAGCACCCGAAGTTTCTCCGGGGTCATCGCCCAGCCGATGGCGCCGATGATGGCGAGGGTGGCGAGCGGGAGGCCGAAGTTGCCGAACACGAAGTCGAGGAAGCCGAGGACCTCCGCCCAGTAGGCGCTGGGCACGCCGAGGAGCCAGATGCCTCCGCAGACCCCAATCACGGTCTGCCCGCGGCTAAAGGCCGTCTCCTCTGCCAGGGTCGTCACGCTGACCTCCGTAATGAGGATCGCAGAGGTGAAGGCAGCCAGGAAGAAGCCGACGAAGAAGAGCATGGCCCACAGCGCGCCCCCCGCCATTTGCGGAAAGACCTGCGGCAGCGAGACGAACGTGAGGCGGGCCCCCGAGGCCGGGTCGAGGTCGAACGCAAACACGATGGGGAAAATGGCGAACGCCGCGAGAATCCCGATACTTGAGTTGCCAATGACCGTGAACACGCCGCCACCAATCGGGATGTCGTCGTAGTCCGGGAGATAGCTGCCCACCGTGAGGGCGATTCCCCACCCCAGGCCGGTAGAGAAGAGCACCTGCCCGAGGGCCGTGATCCAGGTTTCCCCCACCGCCAGCTCGCCCCAGTCGACGCCGAACGTGAAGGCGAGGCCGCCGGCCGCCCCCTCGAGCGTAAGAGCGCGGACCGTAATGGCGACGAGGGCGAGGACCAGGCCCGGCACCGCGTAGATCACGAGGCGCTCCACGCCCCGGCGGATGCCGAGGTACAGCACCGCCGCGACCAGGACCATCACCGCCGTATGGGTCCCGACCGACAGCATCCCGCTTGCGCGGAAGCCCTCCCAGAATGCCTCCGGCGCAAACCCCGCCGACGTAAACGTCAAGAGCACCGAATGGACGGCGTAGTAGAGCGTCCACCCTACGACCGGGGCGTAGTACGACATCAGCGCCACATTTACAACCAGCACGACCACGCCGAGCCCCACCATGCCGCGCGACGTGACGACTTTCCGGAAGGCGCCGATGACGCCCCGCCCCGCGTACCGGCCAAAGCCCACCTCGGCGATGAGGCCCGGAATGGCCAGCACCAGCAGGAGCACAAAATACGCGAGGACGAAGGCCCCGCCGCCGTTCTCGCCCAGGACGTACGGGAACCGCCAGATGTTGCCGGCCCCCACCATGGCCCCGAGCATGGCCATCAGGAATCCGAAGCGTGAGCCCCACTGGGCGCGCGAAAGCTCAACCTCTTGATCAGTCATCGACGCCTCGTCGCTGTGCAAGGATCGCGAGCGGCCCTAAAGTAGGGACGACGGACCGAAATTTCGAACGAGCCTCGTAGGTGCAGGGTGGACGGTCGGAGGTGTGGAAGCGTGGAGGCGTGTGGACATGAGAGCGTGGGGACCACCTTGGGGACCGAGCGGTTTTCGCTCCAGACATTTCTGTCAATTGCCGATCAGCTCTCCTTCCCCCATGATCGATGCCATCAAAGCCGCTGCCGACGACGTGTATCCCGATGTCGTTGCGCTGCGTCGCACCCTGCACCGCCATCCGGAGCTGTCGGGGGAGGAGCATGAGACGGCCCAGCGCGTGGCGGAGTGGCTGGAGGAGCTCGGTCTCGACGTGCGCACTGGGGTGTACGACACCGGCGTGGTGGGGACGCTGGACGGCGGGGCGCCCGGGCCAACCCTGCTGCTACGGGCGGACATGGACGCGCTTCCGATTACGGAGGAGACTGGCCTCGACTTTGCCTCGGAGAACGACGGTGTGATGCACGCCTGCGGGCACGACCTCCATACCTCGTCCCTCCTGGGGACGGCCATGATCCTGGCCCGCCACCGCGAGCAGGTGCACGGGCAGGTGCGCTTCTGTTTTCAGCCGCACGAGGAGCGCATTCCCGGGGGGGCGAAGTTCATGATCGAAGAGGGCGTGCTCGACGCGGCGAACGGTGCACCGGCCCCCGCGGCCGCCTTTGGACAGCACGCGAAGCCGGACCTGGCGCCCGGCACCATCGGCGTGCGGCCCGGTGGGTTCATGGCGTCGACCGACGAGGTGTTTGTGACAGTGGGCGGGGAGGGCGGCCACGCGGCAAACCCACATGAGGCCGTGGACCCGGTCTACGTCGCCAGCGAGATCGTGACCGCCCTCCAGTCGCTCGTCAGCCGCCGATGCCCGCCCGGCGTGCCGTCGATCCTCACGATCGGGCGCCTCGTCGCGGACGGGGCGACGAACGTGATCCCTGAGACCGCACGCCTGGAGGGCACCTTCCGGGCGATGGACGAGGAGTGGCGCTTCCGGGCGCACGCTCTCTTCCGGCAGATTGTGGAGCGGACGGCCGAGGCGCACAGCGCCACCGCCGAGGTAGAGGTGCGGGAGGGCTATCCGGCGCTCCACAACGACGAGGCGGCGGCGTCGCTGGTGCAGGACGCCGCCCGCGAGTACGTGGGGCCGGACCGCACCGTGGAGGCGGACCGCTGGTTTGCGGGGGAGGACTTCGCGTACTTCCTGCGGGAGTGCCCCGGCACCTTCTACCAGCTCGGCGTGGGCAGCGAGCACGGCCTGCACACCGCCCAGTTCGACCCCGACGAGGAGGCCCTCCCACCGGTTGCCCGCAACGTAGGGGCTGAGTCAGTACTCCACCCGCTCCTCGTAGTCGAGCCACGCCTCGAAGGGGCGCTGCGCCTCTGCTTCCAGCGCTTGCTTCATGGGGATGCGCCGGTCGGCGGGCGGCTTGGTGACCTCCTCGTAGATGTGGGTGTCGTCGAAGCCCGCCGCCGCGGCGTCGCTGCGAGTGGCGGCGTAGTACACGCGGCCGAGCCGGGCCCAGTACGCCGCCCCCAGGCACATGGGGCACGGCTCGCAGGTGGCATAAAGGGTGCAGCCGGTCAGCTCAAAGTCGCCACGCGCGTCGCAGGCCCGTCGGATGGCCGTCACCTCGGCGTGGGCCGTCGGGTCGTTGATCGTGGTGACCACGTTGGTGCCCCGCCCGATAATCTCGCCGTCCTGCGCGATGAGGGCCGCAAACGGCCCCCCCTGGCCCGTCTCAACGTTTTGGACGGCCATCTCAATGGCTTCGCGTAGAAATTCTGTCGGGGACGAGAGAGACGACACGGGACGCAGATGGGTCAACAAGATGGATGAGATGGACGGGAGTACAGGGCTCCGCGTTGCGCACAGAGCCTAGTGAAGCCGAAGGAGTTACGCGCGCTCCGACCGGTCGTCGACGCGGGGGGAGGACGAGCCGGCGTGCCGGCGGAGGCGCTCGTACACGTCGGCGGCGTTCCGACGGAGGGACTCGGGAAGCGCGGCCTCGTCCACAGAATGGGTGCGCGGGGGTTCCAGGCGGTCGGCCTGGGACATGAGATCGGCCTCGGGCACGTCGACGGCGCTCGCCAGCCGAGCGAGGGCGGGCTCAGGATCTTCGGTCAACCGGGCGTACGAGACGAGGTGTGTGGCGTCCCCGGCGTGGGCCAGAACGTAGCGGTACGCGGCGATCCAGTACCGAACCCAGAAGTCGAGCCCTTCGGGGGACGGGGCGTCGGCCAGCCAGCCGTTGAAGTTGACGGGCTTGAGCCCCTTGCCGAACTCGTGGTGCCCGATCGCCTCCATGTATTCCCGCACGAAGTCGTCCTCCTCGTGGATCCCCAGGAACCGCTCATGCTGGCGGAGCATGGAGGCGGCCTGCTGCACCGGCGCCCGGAACGGAATGAGGAACGTCCCGTCGCGCATCGGGGCCGGCGGGGCGGCGAGACGGGCAATGTTGAGGTTGTTTTTCGAAAGGTATCGCTGCCGTTCGGGCTCCTCTTCTTGCCGGACGGCAATGATCTTCTGCATGTGGGCCGCGAAGAAGTCCTCGAACTCCGCATTCTGCTCGTCGGGCCCCCACGGCTGAATGCGGTCGGCGTCGTAGTGTCCGGGCCAGAAATGCTTCCAGACCATCTCTTCGAAGGCCTCCGGGCTCGTCTCCGACACGTCGAGGCCGTCGCCGTGGGCCCGCTCCCGGGTCGTCTCTTCCCCCCCGAACTGCCCGGTGTACTGGTGCCAGACCAGCGGGCACAGGACGAACGGCATGTCCTGGTACGTGTGGCTCGCAAAGTGGCCCGAGTCCCACAGCAGGCGCAGGAGAATGGTGGTGCCGGACCGGGGCAGGGCCGTGATGAAGACGGGATGGTCGACCGACGCATCCGCCAACTGGTCCTCGTACAGCATCTCCTCCACGTCGGCGAGGGCGTGCTGGGCCGTGCCGGCCCGAAAGGCCGTGCGGTGGAGGAACCGATCGAGCCAGCCGTAGCGGTCGTCGAAAGTCATGACGCACGGACCTGTTGGACGAGGAAATAAGCGAGCAGGCCCACGACCGTCGTCCCGGCGAGAAAGTCGATCCGCTGCAGGACGGCGAGGGTGCCAGCAAAGGATCCGATTCCTCCTTGGCCCAGGAGCCACACGACGCCCAGGGGCAGGCCGAGAGCGAGGACGCTTCCGCCCGTCAGGATGCCCAGGAGTCGGAAGAGCTGGCGCGAACGGTCCTGCAGGGCCTCCTCCTTCGCCGCGTCGTCCATCGAGTCGTCCTGCAGCACGTCGAGACTCTCGGTGCTGTGCCGGCCGACCTCGCGGGCCCGGGCCGGAAGATGGAGGCGTTCGATCGTGACGGCAAAGCCGACCACGACGAACACCGCGAGCACGAGATTCATCCGCGTACGGACGCTTCCTCGGAGGCATCGGCCGTCGTGTCGGCGGGCTCCTCGTCGTCGCTGTTCATCTTCTGGTAGAGCCGCTTGAGCGGGAACCAGATGAAGCCGAAGAGCGAGGCGAGCAGGGCCGCGACGGCCGCGAGCAGCGCACCGATGCCGGAGATGACGCTTCCGGGACCGCCGTACGCGTGGGCGGCGTCCGGCACCGCCAGCAGGACGAGCCCAAGACCAAGAAGCGCGAGAACAGAGCGAGAAAATAGTCGCATGAGCGGGGGGCTTGGATCAGTGTTGAGAGGTTCGAATGTCACCGTTCGAAGAACAAGCTAGACCTACGTTCGGCCAATGTCAGATTGTCCTGCGTTCGTTCCTGCGCCATGGAGAGACCGAGCCGCCGTAGATTTCGCGCAGGGTCGGAGAGCTCTGAGTCTGCTTCTTCTTGCATCGCCCTTTTAACTTAGAACACCGTGTTAGTATCGCCCCCCGCCCCATCCGTTCCCGAGACGATCGGAGCGCGACTGCACAGAGGGACCGGAGGGGGTCACGACGTCTCCACGAGTGCCCGCAGCGTTGCCTCATCGATGTGGTGGCCGCCGTCGAACGTGCGAACCGTCACCGGGACATCGTGAGCGCGGAGACGACGGCGCACCGCCTCACGCCGCTTCTGGGGGACGTACGGATCCTCGGTCCCCGTCACGAGCGTGAGGTTCAGGGCGCGGAGCCGGTCGGCATGATGGTCC
>PXSX01000205.1 GCA_003022655.1 Bacteroidetes bacterium QH_1_64_81
CGGATGTCGAGTGCACCTGCCCGTACCACGGAGGCTCCTGGTGTAAGCACATCGTGGCCACTCTGCTGAAGGCGATGGACGACGAGAGGGTCCCCAAAACGGACCCTGCGGCGGTGGCCGACCTCATGAACGGCCTGGACCGGGACGATTTGGTCTCCCTCGTCGAGCGCCTCGTGGAGCACGACCCGAGCCTCGTAGACCAGATTGAACGGGAGTGCAACCGCCTTTCGAACCCTGGGGAGACGATCTAGGCATCCTGCGCGGAGGGACAAATGTCACTCCGAAGTGAGCCCGGGAGGACCGCCTTCTGAGCGTTCGAGACCCACCACCTCGTACGGCGCCGCTTCCGTCGAGGCCGCGGACGACGGGATTTTTCGTAGAAAGACGCGGGTCATCCCATGTCCAGGCGTCCTCAGAGTCGCACGCAGAAACGATGGGGTGCGGCCCGAGGGCAGCGGAATTCTCTCGCGGCTGGACGTCCCCTCGCGGACCAGCTCCCCCACCTGCTCTCGGTGATTGTCGTAGACGTGCCACGCGACGGCCCGCCGCACCGAGTCGGGCGCGTAGCCATACTTTGCGCGCAGATCGTGGAAGGTGAGCGCGCCCTCCCGGACGGCAAATCGATCGAGCCCGCCTCCCCAGTGTAGGTATGCCTGGGCAATGGAGTCGCGCCGTTGCACTAGCGTCCGCACCATGTAGTCGGCAGCCTCAGGAGACGAATACTCCGCGGTGGCAACGATGGCCTCCAGCTCCGACTCGGAGAAATGACGCACCTGCTTGGCGGCCCAGAAGGCATCGGCGGCGTCGCATCGCTCGAAGGCCGGATTGGGCCACTTCGGACGCCATTCGCTGGGTACAAAATACCGGGCTCGAAATTGGCCCACGGCCCGCCATTCTGGGAGCGTCTTCTCGGCCCACTCCCCCCCACTCAACCCGAGCGTCCCGATCCGCCTGAACACTTGATCCAGCTCGAGAACGTGTTCGTGCCCCACCCAGCGCGGAACGGGGGTCGCCCCTCCACTTCCGAGCGTCAGGCGCAGGTCGGTGAGGTAGTGTCGCACGAACCGACGTCCCTCCTCGCGCACGCCCACGTCGAGCGTATGCCGACGGGCTGTGCTGCTGTGATCCATCCACGCAGCGATCACCCGCAATCCCCGGAGCTCGCGGCGGGCCTCATGAGGAAAGATGTCGTTGCCGTCGTCGGCGCGGGTACCGTGAAAGGAGAACGGCCCAACGCGCCGCTCAACACCCGGAATTCGGGTTACCAGGACGCGATGCGTGCCGTCGGAGCGCTGGTGTGCCTGCGCGAGGAGGCTATCCACATCCGACTGCGTGACGCTGTCGGACGCCGGGGAGAGCTGCTCGGCCTGTATGGACCGCAGCCAGTGGTGGGGAACGTTGTACCCAAGTGCGTACAGCAGGCGGCTGCTCACCATCGCGGCGCCGGTGGCCATCTCGGGGTGGGCCGGCGCATCGAAGAGGATGTTGAAGCGGCGATCCGTCGCATCTTGCACGATGGCCCCAGGAAGGCCACTCTTCTCGATGAGACGGACGACGCGCCACCGGGCGTGCATGGAGGGGCCCGGTTCCTCGTTCGGCCCCCGACGCAGCTCCGCCTCCGACATAGGGACACGGTAGTGGCGATTGGTATACCACGACGAGTTCGGGACGCCGCCCACCGTGTTCACGTTCAGCGCGGGACCCGTGTGTTCGCCCGGCGATCCAAAGGTCCGTTCCAGAAACTCAAATGGCCCCCTCTCCCGCTCATCCGGTTGCGGCTCCGGATAGGGCATGTCCATGCGATCGGGATCCGTCCACAACGGATCGTCGGGCAGAAACCGCTGGGCAGTGGCGGGAGCCGCGAGCGCCAGCCCCACGAGGACCAGTAGAAGAACAACCAATCCGCATCGTTTCATGGGAGCCATGACGCCACATTTGAACCACGCTCGCGTCGTATCGAGACTTAAAAGAGCGAGCCGAGGTCTAGGATGACCGTAATTCCCTCGTCGCTGCGCGCAAAATCGATTCGGCCGAGCGTTTTTCCGTCCTTCCGATACCGAAACCCAACCCCATACCCCACGCGCACCCCGCCCTCGCCCAGGTGCCCTACGTCATTGAACACGTGTCCGATGTCGGTGAACAGGGCCATGTCGAGCTTGTGCCAGACCTGATACCGCACCTCCGCATTAGACAGGATCACGTTGCGGTCGCGAAATCGACCGCCTCCGTAACCGCGAAGCGACCGCGACCCTCCAATCGATTGAAGGCGGTAGAACGGCACCTCTCCCTTCCCCGACTGGGTAAAGGACGCGAACTGGCGAAATGCAAACCCGTGGAGGAGCTCCTTGTCGACAGGAAGAAATTCCCGCGCATCGAGCGTATAGCGCGTGAATCCGTACTGTTCGGCTCGGGTGTCGACGTTGCGGGTCACTTCGGCCGACAGGTAGAATCCCCGGGACGCCTCGAGCGAGACGCTCCGCAGCCGATTCTCCGTGGGTGCAAAGCGATGCCCGAGGGTGCGCTGGGCCGACGCGTCACGCGAGTCGTACTCGAAGAAGCCCCCGATCATCAGATGATCGACGTTCTCGCCGACCCCAGGGACTTCATCCCCGAACTGCTCTCTTACCTGCGGGCCGTCTCCACTACCGTTCCCAATACGGTTGAGCTGGTACGTGAAGTGCCCCCCGACCAACACTTTGTATCCTAGCGAGCGCCCCCCAAGGATTCCCAAGAGCCCCTCGTCCAACCGAAACGTCGACTGATCCGACGCCACACTTCCGCTTCCAACCCCGAAGAACTTGCCGCGGGGCTGGTGCTCGTAGCGCGCAAAGGCGTAGCCGACGTACCGACCGCGCTCCATCCGAAAGAGCGTCTCGGTCCTGTAATACCGACTGAGCCCCCCCACAGCCTCGATGCGGAGGGGCTGTTCGTTCGCACGGAAAAAGGTCGGTTCGTAAAGGAGCCCCGCGGTGGCGCCCCCTGTGGTCGTTCCAAATATGGGCTGAATCCCCGCCACGTCCAACTCCGGAACTTTCAGGGCAATCTGGTTCGGGATGACCGACACCGCCGTGTCCACGATGTACCGATCCACGGTCTCAAGAAACCCGCGATCGGAGATGTGGTCTTCTTGGGCCTTGGCCCGGCGCCGCCGGCGCAGGCGATCGGCACGACTCAGGCCTTCCTGTCCGGCACCCTGCAGGCTCGAATCGCGGACCCCTTCGCTACTGTCGGAAATGGGGCTCTTCGGCACCGTCTGGGCCGACGCACAGCTCCCCACCCCGATGATCCCGATGCTCAGAAGGCAAATCAGGAGAATTCGGAGCGACGAGTTCCGCTGTGCGAGGTCGCGAACGGATCGGAGCATAAGCGAGCTTGATTGAGCGTCACACAACCAACTCACGCGATGGGGACACTATGCAGCGCGCATTTCGATGCAGGACGATGGAAGAAATCGCCAAGATTCATTTCACATTCACAGGGGGACACCGGAGAGACGTTTCCAGTTGCACTCGCTTCACAATGACCAGCGGGCAGGAAGTAAACCCCCGGTTCAGGAGTGCCGTGGCAGAATGCGTTCATCGCACCGGCGCTGAACAGCCTCATATGAGGTACGTCTCAAGGACGAACGTCGTGGTGCGACTACCCGACAGTCCCTTTTCCCTGTAGAGTGTAATTCTTACGTTGGGGTTATCCGCGGGCGGGTTAGGACACAACCCGTGTTTAGCCTCTCCCACCAGCGATTCGCTCCATGCTTCGATCTGATTGCACCCTTCTCTCACACCTGACCCTCCTGTTCACCCTCGCGGCCCTCGCGCTCGGCCTCGCGGTCCCACCCGCAGTGGCCCAGTCTGCCGATGACGAGCACGTCGTCTACGACTCGTCCCACTTCGACGCTCTGGAGTACCGCATGATCGGTCCCTACCGCGGGGGGCGCTCCACGGCCGTCACCGGCATCGCCGGCA
>PXSX01000206.1:0-658 GCA_003022655.1 Bacteroidetes bacterium QH_1_64_81
GTCGAGCGCCTCCAGCAGTTCCAGCTTCGTCGTCTCGGCATCGAGGAAGTGCGTCCGCACCTGCTGGTTGGCCACCGTCTCTGCCTTGTAGGGCTCCGTACCCAGGAGCTCCCGGAACGTCTTTACGACCGCGTCCACGTCGCGGACCGCAATGCCGATGTGCTCTACGCGAGGCATAAGAGACGTCGAGTGTGTAGCGTGGAGCGTTCCGCAGTGGGGGTGAACGATTCAAATCGAGGACGGCAACGTCGGTGCGACGGTTGAACCTGGGACCGTCGCTGCGAGTTACAACCTACACCATGGCCACCACTCGCTCCCACACTGATGGTTCACCCGCTGAGGTGGAGCGTGCGCGTCAGCGATCGATGATGGCCAGCCTATTGGTCTCGTTTCTGATGCTAGCGGGCAAGGTTACGGCAACCTACCTGACCGGAAGCACGGCCATCCTCTCCGACGCCGCCGAGTCGGTCATTCACCTCTTCGCCACCGGGTTTGCGGGCTTCAGTCTATGGTATGCGGCCACCCCACCCGATCCCGAGCACCCCTACGGACACGGCAAGATTGCGTACTTCGCGTCCGCCGTGGAAGGCACCCTCATCCTGCTGGCGGCACTGGGGATCGCCTGGACGGCCGTGCGCGACCTCATGGTCGGGGCCTC
>PXSX01000206.1:694-2120 GCA_003022655.1 Bacteroidetes bacterium QH_1_64_81
ACCGGCCGGCGCACCAACAGCCTCGTCCTCGTGTCCAACGGCCGGCACGTGATGACGGACATGTGGACGAGTCTCGGCGTGGTCGTGGGGGTCGGCCTCGTGTGGATCACGGGCCTCCAGTGGCTGGATCCGGTCGTGGGGCTCCTGGTGGCGGGCAACATTCTGTGGACCGCGTCCGGCCTGCTCCGGCGCTCGGTGTACGGCCTCCTGGACGAGGCCGACCCGGAGGCCACCAAGGCCCTGCTCGATGAGCTAGCAACGGCGGTCGAGGAGGACCTGATAGCCGGCTTCCACCAGGTTCGCCATCGGCGGTCCGGAGACCAGGTCTGGATCGAATATCACCTGATGTTTCCGGGCGACATGCCGATCCATGAGGCCCATGCCCGCTCCCATCAGGTCGAGGATCGGGTCGACGCGCTCTTCCCGGACGAGGACGCCTACGTTACCGCCCACCTCGAACCCCGCCGGCACGACGAGGCCCATCCGGACCAGCACCGCGAGCCGACCGACCCACTCCGGGAGGTCCTGGGGTAAGTGTAGAGGGATGGACGTATGGAGGGATGAACGTAGATGCCTCCACACCTCCACACTTAGCCGATTTTCCCCTCCTCACGCAGGCGTTCGAGGTCTTCGAGGTTGCTGTGCACGTGCCCGGCGGAGGTCTTGAGCTGGGCCCGCTCCTCCGAGTCGAGGTCCACCTCGATGATTTCTTCGACGCCGCCCGCCCCCAGCTTTACCGGCACGCCGATGAAGAGGTCGTGCAGGTCGTACGCGCCGTCGCAGTAGGCCGCGCAGGGAAGAATGCGCTTGTTGTCCTTGAGGATGGCCTCCGTCATCTCGGCCGCTGCGGCGCCCGGAGCGTACCAGGCCGAGGTGCCCATCAGGTCCACAATCTCGCCGCCGGCGCCCTTGGTGCGCTCCACGATCTCGTCGATCGTATCGTCGTCGAGCAGCTGGGTCACCGGGATGCCGCCGATGGTGGTGTAGCGAGGGAGGGGCACCATCGTGTCGCCGTGGCCGCCCATGAGGAGGGCCTGCACGTCGCGCACCGACACGTCGAGCGCCTCGGCGATAAAGGAGCGAAAACGACCGGTGTCGAGCACGCCGGCCATGCCCATCACGCGGTGCGAAGGAAAGCCGCTCGCCTCGTACGCGACGTAGGTCATTACGTCGAGCGGGTTCGCTACCACAATGATGGTGCTGTCCGGGCTGCCTTCTGCAAACTGTTCGGCAACGCCACCTACAATTTCAGTGTTTTTGGCCAGCAGGTCGTCGCGGCTCATGCCGGGGCTGCGGGGGAGGCCTGCCGTAATGATGCACACGTCCGAATTCTCGGTAGGGCCGTAGTCGTTGGTGCCCGTCACGCGGGTATCGAAGCCGTGGATCGGGCTCGATTCCTGCATGTCGAGGGCCTTGCCCTGCGGCA
>PXSX01000207.1 GCA_003022655.1 Bacteroidetes bacterium QH_1_64_81
CTGCGAGGCGCCAGTCCTGCAGCGGGTTCGTCCAGTACGCCGGGCCGAGCCAGTACCGCTCGACGTCGGCCGGCCAACGGCTCTGAAACGACGAATCGCTCCCCCCTGCGCCCATTACACGGACCGGTCCGGCCAGTGAACTGACCAGCAGGCCCGCTGCCGTGGTCTTCAAAAAGCGACGCCGGTCGAGTTGGCCCTTCTCCAGGAGCGAAGACGAGTCCGGCCCGAATTGAGGCGGGTCCTCGTGAGACGAATCGCGGGGCGTTTTGTCGGGCATATACCGTATGTACGCTATGCGAATCAGGAGTTGAGGGAAAGAAGCAGAGGGATCGCAAGTACCAGTGTCTTGAGCAGCCCCGGCGTTCTCATTCGTTCTGCCTGAGAGCGTTCTACCTCATGATGTCACGTTCTGATGCTACCCTCCCATCGCCCTCATCACTTTGTGCCCCGTCGGCCGGCGTCGCCGAACGAAGGTCCTCGGATCGACCGTTCAAGTTTCCGCCTCCGCCCGCAGGCGCCGGGACACGAGCATGCAGAGAGCGCCGAGGGTCGGGTCGTCGAGGGCGTAGTAGACGTGCACCCCGTCGCGCCGCCGCACCAGCAGGTCCTCCTCCGCCATCGCGCTGAGGTGCTTGCTGACGTTGGGCTGCCGGTATCCTGTCGCGTCCACAATCTCTCCGACGGTCTGCTCGCCCGCCTCGTGAAGCACGCTGAGCAGTTCCAGACGGACCGGCTCTCCCAAGACCTCGAAGCGACGGGCCACAGCCTCAATCTCGTCGGGGGGAACCAGGGGGCGATCCATGCGAGGCGAGGAGAAGTGTGGGCGTTCCTACTGAGCCGTGCAAACGCTTCCGAAGAGTACGCCGACGGCGTGGTCGTTTAGCGTCTGGGAAAGGGAGAATGGGAGAGAGGGAGCACGGAAGCGGGAATGCTTCGCAGGCACTCCCCTCCGCCTTCTCGCCTACACTCGATGCGGGGAGAATCGAGTCCGTCCGGGGACAAAGCAAATACTTGTTCACGAACGTTCTCACACATCAGTAAACAACCCCCGCCCAAATGATTGTGGGTCGGCTCTGCTGCTACACAGGAGTCGTCATGACTCACAACACCCATGACTCGTGACACTCATGGCTCATACCCCATGACACCGGCGCTCCCTCTCGGAAACGATTCTGCCAGAAAGAAGCCCGGCCGACCAGCCGTAGGCACAAGCCCCTAAGCCGTAGGCACAAGCCCCTAAAACGTCAGGTGGAGGCGGGCATTCAGGGTGCGGGGGGTGAGGCGTTTGGGCACCCGGTTGAAGTCCTGCGTCCAGTTGTAATCTACGGTGTTGTCCATGTCGAAGAGATTGAGCGCCTCCAGCGTAAGCTCGAGATGGACGGGCGTACCGATGCCGTTCTCCAGCACCTCGATGCGCTTCGTCGCCCCCACGTCCACCCGCCGATAGGCCGGGAGACGACCGCTCATCCGATCGGCCGGAACCCGCGTCTGTACGCCGTCGGCGACCTCAGGCCCCGGATTGGTAGGCGTATACGGCAATCCGCTTCCGTAGAGGAGGCGCATGTGGAGCTTCCAGGACTTGTCGCCCGGCACGTAGTCCTGCAGGAAGGCCGAGAACGTGTGTCGCTGGTCGGCGGGGCGGGGCACGAGGCCCTGATTGTACTCGTCCTGGTGCGCCGCCCTGAACCGCTCGCGGGACACCATGTAGCTGTAGTTGAACCAGCTATCGAGCCCCGGCACAAACTCGCCCCGCAACTGGAGGTCGAGGCCGTAGGTGTACCCGTTGGCGTCGTTCTCGCCGGAATAGTTGACGCGCACGTCCTCGATGGTGTAGGAGATGAGGTCGTCCAGGTCCTTGTAGTACGCTTCTGCCCGCAGGTAGAGGCGTTGTTCCGGCAAAAAGTACTCGCCCCCCAGCACGTACTGGATCGACCGCTGCGACTTGATGTTGCGGTTGAGGGCCTTGTCGATGGTCTGCTCGTCCTCCGGCGTGCCCCGAAGCTCTCGGTAGGTGGGCTGCTGGTGGTAGATGCCCCAAGAGCCGGTGAGAGTGAGACGATCGTTGGCTGTGAACCGGCCCGACAGGCGGGGCGAGAGGGTCCACTCGTTGTTAAACGAGAAGTAGTCCACCCGCAGCCCCCCGGTGACGGTGAGCCGGTCTCGGGTTGGGAGCACGTCAACAGCGTCCTGCAGGTAGGCCCCAAACTGGCGCTCGTTGAAGGAGGCCTCGTCCCGAACACTATCGACCCGAATCCGCACGGGCTCGACCGTCGACCCGTCGCTCTGTCTGCCTTCAATGATGGTCTTCTCGTTAATCCGGTCGTCGAAGTGCAGGTCACGCACGTGCCAGCCGCCCTTGAGCACCTGTCGGTCGAGCGTCCACTCGTAGCGGCCGCGGCCGGTACGGCGCTGCACCTCCACGACATTGTCGGCGAATCGAGTGACTGTAGACTCGCCCTGGAGAAAACAATTTGCGGAATTGGCCCCGCCTGTCGGATCCACCTGACACACCCGCTGATCGCTCGCAATGTCGAACTGCTCCGTCTCACGCGTGTCGAAATAGGCAACGTCGTGCTCCAGCGTGAGCCGATCAGTGACCTCCGTTCGGAGTTGTGCACCGCCGAACGTCGTGGTGTACCCGTCCCTCCGCGCCCCAGTGAGGGTAGACCGGAGCGCCTTGAAGTCGGATGGGCGGTCCGAATCAAGGCTGATGACCCCAAAGTACGTGGTCCGCTCTTCCGGCTCGAGCTCGAAGGTATTGTCGGCCCAGATGCCGAGGGCCTCCAGCGAGACTCGATCCGAGAAGCGATAGGTGATTGTACCCTGAAGGTCCCGGAAGCGGGGGCTGTAGTCGCCCTTCAGGTCCTGCGTCCCAAAGAACCGGCCCGGCTGGGCGCGCCGCGCCCCGAACGCCCACCCCAGGTCGCCGTCGAGAGCCGAGGACTGCGCGTGCACGCTGGCGTCGAGCGTGGAGACATCGACCGATCCGGTGAGGGACTGGTCGTCAGGCTGGGCGTACTGCACGTCGAGCGCCGAGGAGAGCTTGCCCCCGTACTGGGCCGGGAAGCCCCCAGTGTAGAACGTGATGTCTGATGCGAGGGCCGGATTCATCAGGCCCAGGCCCTCCTGCTCACCCTGCCGGGGGCGGAAGGGAAAGAAGATCTCGAAGCCGTTGATGAAGACAAGGTTTTCGTTGTAGCCACCGCCCCGCACCGAGTATTGCTGGGAGAGCTCGTTGTTGGTGGCCACGCCCGGCGTGGTTTTAAGGGCGCGGAAGCCGTCCTTGAACGGCGTGGGAATGTTTTGGACGTCCTCCGGGTCCACCTTGTAAACCCCAGGCCGGTCCGGCACTTCGGCCTCTGTGACCGTCACGCCCTCCATTTCCATCACGGTCGAGGCGAGGGTCACGTCGAGCCGGCTTGGCTCCTCCGTCACCCTCACCGTATCGATGTGCGTCGAGAAGCCGATCGCCGAGAAGCGCAGGGTGTAGCGGCCGGTGGGGAGTTCGAGACTGTAGCGGCCGTTGGTGTCCGTGGCCGTGCCAAAGTCGGTCCCACGGACCAGCACTGTTACGCCGGGCAGCGGGGCTCCATCGACCGAGTCTGTGACGGTACCTGTGACAGTGCCCCAGGTTTGGGCCTGAGCAGAGGCGGTCCCCAGAAGACAGCATGCCCCGAGGAGAAAAACGCGATACAGGCGCATGGGAAGGAGACGGATACGTGCGGAGAATCCAGCGACGGCTGTATCAGTCGGGCGAGAGGCACGCACGAATCGGTTCACAGAGTAACGAAAGGGGGGCACCCAAGACAGGCTTCTGGACCTCAATCTCCGGTCGCCAGAAGTTAAGCGACGCCGCGTGATCTGATTCACCGCGTAAAGGTTCCGGGCGTTCTACTCCCCCAATTAACCGTACAGGAGCGGGTAGTTCCACGTAGGGAGCAAGCTCCGCGCCCGCCCTGCCCTACCAGAACGTGCGGCGAGACGACCAGCCCCAACGACAGACGTGACGAGCAACCGTTCTGCACACAGGGGCGACGACGGTTGAGCCGGCCCTGCCGACAGTCGCGCTCGTCTGTGCGGTATCGGCCTGAGCGGGGGGCCCTGCGGGGGGAAGGAGACCTGGAGCTCTGCACCGCGGTGAGGGGGAGACGGTAAACAGCAGAAATGTCGTAGACACCTACAGCCGAAAGGGCCGGATGCAGCGCATGCGCCGCCCGTCTGCGCACCACGAAACACACATTCTTCAGTACGCCTGCGCAAAGAGCACGCGGCCCTTGGACGGCTCATCGGTGAGCATGTCGGTGCCTTCTTCATGCTCGTTGCGGTCGAACGGAATGAGCC
>PXSX01000208.1:0-5220 GCA_003022655.1 Bacteroidetes bacterium QH_1_64_81
AGGCAGGCCGTGGGCTCGATGTAGACGGTCTGCCCGCTGGCGGACCGATCGTGCACGAACCCTTCCACCTTCCCTTTCGCGCTCGCCCGCACCGGAATGACCATGCGTCCCCCGCGGATGGTGGCCTGTTCGCCAGTGGCGTGGCCCTCCTGCACGGCCCGACGGAGCGCCTTGTCGAGCGTCTTGCGGAGCTCTTCCTCTCGCGTGCGGATCTGGCGGCGCAGGCGCTGCAGCTCCGGAGACGCATCGTCCCGAATGGACGCGTCTTCGTCGAGAATCGAGGCGACGTGCTCCTCAAGGTCTGGGAGGGGTGTGATGCGATCCACGACACGAGCCAGCCGCGGGTAGTCCTCCGTGCGCGCCCGAAAATGTTTTTTCAGGCGCCGGAGCGTAACAAGGGTCTCGCGAATAGCCATCAGGTCCTCCGGGTCCACGTACGCATCCTCGGGGCCGGCCCGGCGCAGCGCGTCCCGAAGGTCGTACATCGGGCTCAGGGGCACCGAGTCGCCGTACCGGAAGGCGCCTTGAAGCTCCTCCCCAACGGACTCTGCACGCGGGCCGACAGGCGATCGCGCACGACATCGAAGCCGAGCTTTTCTTCCAGTGCGTCAGGATACGTCTCCATGAGCAATTTTGAGGGGAGAAGGTGGAGGGAGGACTCGGGAAAACGCGTGAATCGTGAACCACGGACATCGCCGCCTCACGCTTCACGTTTCACTCCTCACGTATCATGAGCCAAGGCTGCGGGAATTCGTTCTGGGAGCAAGATGTCCCCGATTACGGGCACATTTTCCTAACGAAGAGCCGAGTCGGCTGCTCCAACAAAGAGCATTCGTAACGCCCTCAGCACGTTCAGCCCACGAGGTCCACTCAGAATCCACACAACGAGCGATCCATGTGCCCACCCGCCCCCTTCCCTCATCCTCAGCACAGTCCATCGCCCGCAGCACAGCGCCAGCCCCCGACGCCCTCATGCACGAACGCCCACACGCGCTTCAGCTGCGCAACTCCACATTGATCTGCGAGTGATCGCCGACGTTGATGCTCTGGACCTGCTGATCGACTGCGGCGTGCCGTCCTACGACCGAGTCGGCCAGCACTGCGTTCTCCACGGTCCCCCCGGCAAAGACGATGCTATCCTGCACTACCGCGTTCTCAACGGTCGCTCCCTCCTCAATCGAGACGTGCGGGCCCACCACCGCATTCTTGACAGTCGCGTCCGGGCCGATGTAGACCGGATCGTGAACGACGCTGTCTTTGACGGTGCCCTGACGGAGATCGTCGGATTCACGCTCCAGCACGCGTCCCGTCGTCTCCAGCAGGGCCGGAATGGTGCCACAGTCCATCCAGGCGTCCACCCCGGTCGTTGTGAATACGTCGCCCTGCTGCAGGCGATGGTCGAGAGCGTCGGTCAGTTGATACTCCCCCCCGGCCCCCTTCAGGTCATTCTCGATGAGGTAATCGATGCCCTCCCTGATCTTGTCCAGCTCACGAATGTAGTAAATGCCGATGAGCGCTTCGTTGGAGACCGGATCAGAGGGCTTTTCGACAAGCTCCGTCACCTGGTCGCCGTCGCGGACGGCAATGCCGAATCGGCGCGGATCGTCGACCTCCCGCACGAAGGCCCTCACGTCGGCGTCGCCGAGGGTGACCTCCTCCCTCAGATCGAAAAGCGTGTCGGCAAAGACGACGACACCCTCGCCCTGCAGATGCTCCTCCGCGCACCCGACGGCGTGGGCCGTGCCGAGGGCTTCCTCCTGAACCGGGAAATGCGGCGTGATGTCTCGCTCGTTGCAGAGCTCTGTGAGTTGGTCTCGGATGTCACGTCCGAAATCGGGGCCGAGGACGAACACGCCGTCCTCAGGGGGCGCCGGAAGGACGCGTGAGAAGGTATCTACGATGCGCTCGACGATGCTCCGGCCTCGGACCTTAAGGAGCGGCTTGGGGGTGACGTGAGAGTGGGGGCGGACGCGGGTGCCCCGCCCCGCCATGGGAACGATGAGTTTCATGGGTGTGAGGGATGCGTTGCGGATGAGAGGGAAACGAATCGCAGGCCACTATTTGACTAGGCACCACGCGTCAGCACGCAGTTTTGGTGTGGCCCGAGTAACAATAACGAGTACGGCGGGGGAATGCCAGTGACGGTTCTCGAGGAGGCCCCCGCCCCTCTGTTTGAGCGGCACGCCCCTCGGTTTTCTGCGCGCCGCCGTTTCTGCCCTAGAACGCACCCGGTACGGGCCTGCCGGGCAGAGCTAGCAGCTTTCGGAGAATCGCTAAGGGCCGTTCCGATGAAGAATAAGCACCGCTCAGCGTGCGTTGGCGGGTGTCTCAGATTCTATACAACGCTGCGTACTGCCCACCACGCCTTTCGGACTGTCACTCCTTCAAGCCTCTGTTACTGGATTTTTCAATTTGAGCCTTCCACAAGCGCTTCCGGAGGGTACAAGGTGGATGTCGGCCCCCGAAGCCGAACAAGTAGCTCTCGGCCCCTCCCCCACGTCCTTCCTGAAACGCGCGGTTCGCCCGTGCTTTTCTCTTCCGGCATAGGCGTTGCACTCTAACAGATCGCGCCGGTTGCGGCCAACGGCGGAAGTGCCGGTGGACCGCCCGTCACGCAGCGCAGAACACACGAGGGGCGCTCTTCGGGGGCGACCGGACTCGCCGCTATTTTGCGGCCCGCCGCGGACTACTTCGGAGTCCCCCTGGGGGGAGCGCCTCCCCTGACGTACCGGAAACAAAAGAATAGGGCGACTTTACGTTTTGAGACTCTGCCGTACACTCTCTCTTCTAACTACCCGATAGCCATGAATACGTACCGGCCCCACCACCCATTTGCGAATTGCTGGATCGTCGTGGCCTTCCTCGGCCTGTTTGCAGTTCAGTTCGGTGTGTCCCCCGCTGTCGCTCAGGATGAGTCAAGCGACGCGAAGAGAGCCCAGAAGAAGAAAGTCCAGAAACTGTTCAACGAGGGCAAAAGTGCGGCTCAGTCCGGCAACTATGAAGAGGCGTCCGACATCTTCGAGAAGGCCTTGACTATGGCAGAGGAGATTCAATGGGACCAAGCAGTTCAGATGTCCCAGCAGTTTCTCGTGAAGAGCCTAAAGGAGGCGGGGACGACCGCCAATAAGGAGGAAAACTACGAGACGGCGTTGAACTACTATGAGAAGGTGCTACAGTACGTAGACAACGATCCTGCAGTCCATTACAACCGAGGCATTGCTCTCCTCGGGGCCAACAGAACAGAGGAGGGGCTGCAGTCTCTCCAGAGGGCGATCGAGATTGGGAACAAGACGGGCAATACCCGGGTGGCGGGTCGTGCTACCGAACGCATTCGAGCGGAGTTTATCTCCAGGGCCTCCGAGGCCTTGCAAGGCGAGAATTCATCGCAGGCGCAGATTAACGCCGCCCTCGAGGCTCTCGATCAGATGCGCGAGTATGCGGACCCGAGCGCAAGTTCCCTGTTTTATCGCGCGTTGGCTCTGCACCGCGACGGTCAACACGCCCAGGCCATTGAGACCGCACGGAGAGGCCTCAACATGCACCAGGGAAGCCGCAGCGACGCCGCGAAGTATCACTACTACATTGCTGAGTCGCAGATGGCGCTCGGTGACAAAGCCACCGCCTGCAGGACGTTCAACAATGCTGCCTACGGCGACTACGAAGCGCGGGCAAACCACGCTCTCGAGAACGACTGCGACGACCTTTAGCGCCGCGTCGTCGGAGGACTGTTCTTCCTGCGGGATAGTGTAGCACACTCCGCTTTTCGTCCCCTTGCAGACAAAAAGCCCGTGCCGCAGTCCGGCACGGGCTTTTTCTGTGTCAACACGGATACGAGCCGGTTTCAACTGTTCGTCCGCGTAGGTTGAGGAGCCGCGCAGCCCCCAATCCTCCTGCAACCCGATGCGTCGAGTGGGCTCCGCTGAGGGGGCGGGAACGCCACAGCAGGAGGGAATGGCCCCTGATCTTTCTTCCATCCGTATCAGACAGTCTCCTGCGCGCCCCAGTACACAAGGAAGACAAGAAGGACAGCGGGGACCAGAACCGAGCCGAGGGTGAGCCACTCAAGCCCCGTTCCGACCGGGGCATTGGCCTGGAAGGAAGCGGATTCCTGGAGAATAACGGTGGCCAACATCATGGCGTGAAGGGGAAGGTCAAAGTGAACACGATGCCTGAGAATGATATACGGAGGCTGGCCCGTCCATGCTCCGACGGTTCCTCCGGGATTTTGCCCTGGAGCGGGTTTTCACGTCGTCAATGACGTCGTGCAGGATCTCGTCCATCGAATGCTGCGGCTCGTACCCAATCGTTGCCTCCAGCTTGGAGAGATCCGGCACGCGCCGCTGCATGTCTTCGAACCCCTCCCCGTAGACCTCCTCGTGCGGGACGTGGGTGATGCTGGGATCGGTGCCGACGAGCGCCCGGACCCGCTCGGCGAGCGCCTGAATTGAAATCTCCTCCGGACGGCCCACGTTGAACACCTCCCCCTCGGCGGCCGGTGTGTCTAAAAGCTGCGTTACGGCCCGCACTGCGTCGGCCACGTGCACGAAACAGCGGGTTTGCGTCCCGTCCCCGTGCACCTCCAGGGGCTTTCCGGCCAGGGCCCGCTCCACGAAGCTGGGCACCACCATCCCGTAGTTGCCCGACTGCCGGGGCCCCACGGTGTTAAAAAAGCGGACGCAGAGGATAGGGAGATCGTGCTCGTCGTGGTAGGCCTGCGCCAAAAACTCGTCCATCGCCTTCGAGCAGGCGTACGCCCACCGCCGCTTCGTCGTCGCCCCCAGCGTGAGGTCGTCCGTCTCCCCGAGCGACGGCCCGCCGCCGTTCTTGCTCATGGCCTTTCCGTACACCTCCGAGGTCGAGGCCACGAGCGTCTTCGTGTCGTGGTGGCGGGCCAGTTCCAGCACGTTCTCCGTGCCCCGCACGTTCGTCAAGATCGTATCGACGGGGCGGTCCATGATGCGCTCCACCCCAACGGCCGCCGCCAGGTGCACGATACGATCGCATTCGGCAATGCACTGCCCAAGGGTGTGATTGTCCAGCACGCTGCCAATGGTGAGCGTAAACCGGCTATGGTCGACCCAGTGGCGAACGTTGTCAAGCTGCCCGGTGGAGAGATTGTCAAGCACGTGCACGTGATGGCCCTGCTCGATGAGCCGATCGGTCAGATGACTGCCGATAAATCCTGCACCGCCGGTGATCAGGTATTTCATGTTTGCGTAT
>PXSX01000208.1:5391-6485 GCA_003022655.1 Bacteroidetes bacterium QH_1_64_81
GGGAGGGCTTGAGTCTCCTGTGTCTTGTCCGTTCCTACATTGGAAACTAGATCCTCGCGCCGTCCGGAGTCGTCCTTCCTCGTCAACAGGACGTGGAAGATTTCAAACAGAGACCGGCTTTTCCACGGAGGCCGCGATGAGAAGTTCTACGCCTCCAGGCCTTTCTTTTATTTCTTTCGATACATCCAGGACCTCCACAGCGTAGGTGTAGGATGAGTTCGTCCTTCGTGGGGACGCTCCCCCTCCAGCACCCATTCGGGGTGGAGGCTTCATTCCTTCGGCCACGCCGTGTCGTCCGGGAGCTCCGCGTCGGGGGGCTGCAAGACGAGCTCGTCTGGGAGGTCATTGACCTGATCGTCTGGATTGACGACGGAGACCAGGGGCAGGGCCAGGGCGGTGAAAAACTTACCCATTGCGGCGATGAGAAACTCCTGCTGGAGCTCCACCATGTCCTCTGTCAGACGCCCGTCGTCCCGCACATGGCCCTCAATGTCGAGGTAGAAGACGCGCGGCCAATCCGGAAATTTCTCCTGCGCCTCCGTGAGGAGGGAAAAGATGTCCTGCGCCGCGGTCTCGAAGTCGTCGCCTTCCTCGATGATGTGATAGAGCGAGACCGTGTTGTCGAACTGCATGTGGAGGCCGCGCGCATCGGGCTTGTTGTATTCCGGCACGAAGTCCGGAGGGTCCATGGGCGGACTCATGGCAGGCAAGAGGAGACCGGTTTCGTAGGGATACACACAGCTTGAATGCCCCTCGGGACCGAGAGATTCAGGCCGGTGGCGGCCCCGCCCCCAGATGAGGTGGGCTACTGCCATGATTCGGACAGGTGGGCAGCGTCCGGACACTCCTTGGGCTCAGGACGCGTGCCGGGCTCTTCCCGGTGCGCCTCCGCGCGCTGGCGGCGCTGGCGCCGCACGGAGTGCTCTAAGATCTTTTCGAAGAGGGTCTCCGCGAGGTCAGGCGGAAGGCCGACCTCCTCGGCCACCGACCGAACATGGGCCAGCAACTCGGCCTCTCGCTCGGGATCACGAACGGTCTGATCGGCGTCGGCCTTCAGGTCACAGAGCTCATCGACGACGGCCTGTCGTTCGGCG
>PXSX01000209.1:0-3851 GCA_003022655.1 Bacteroidetes bacterium QH_1_64_81
CCGGGTTTATAGTTCTGGCGTCGTGGAGAGCGCGACTCTATCGGTAACACCATGCAGCCCTGCGCGTGATGCGTGAGGAGTGATACGTGAGGATCTCACGTTTCACGCGTTACGCTTCACGAACCACGCTTCACCTAATCAGCAGAGGATGAATAAAAACTCGCTCGCACGCGGGTAATGAGCCACAACAGTGCTACGTCCCAACCTGCCCCTCTGTTGGGGACGACGCCTCGGCATAGAGGCGGCGCGGAATGCGTCCGGCGCGGTGCGCTCGTCGTCCGGCCTCTACCGCCAGCCGCATCGCGTGGGCCATTTCTACCGGATGCTGGGCCTGAGCGATGGCCGTGTTGAGCAGGATGCCGTCGTAGCCCAGCTCCATGGCCGTCACCGCGTCGCTGGCGGTGCCGATGCCCGCGTCGACGATCAGGGGCGTGTCGTCGATGGTCTCGCGGATGATGCGAAGATTGTACGGGTTGACGATGCCCATGCCGCTGCCGATGGGCGAGCCGAGCGGCATGACGGCCGCGCAGCCGAGGTCGGCCAGCTTGCGGCACGTAATGGGATCGTCGTTGGCGTAGGCCAGCACCGTAAATCCATCGTCGACGAGCGTCTTTGCCGCGTCGAGCAGCTGCTCCACGTCGGGCATGAGCGTCTCGTCATCGCCGATCACCTCGAGCTTGATGAGGTCGGTGTCGAGCGCCTCTCGGGCGAGCTGGGCGACGAGCACGGCCTCGCGAGCCGTGTAGCAGCCCGCTGTATTCGGCAGCACCTCGTATCCGCCATTTCGAATCAGGTCGAGGTGACTCTCAGGGGCGGGATCTTCGACGTTGACACGCCGGATCGCCACGGTCACCAGCTCCGTGCCGATCGCCTCCAGGGCATCGAGCATGACCTGGGGGTTCGGGTAGCGGCTCGTCCCCACAATGAGGCGAGACGAAAATGTACGGTCGCCGATCACGAGGGCATCCTCCACCTCGCTCTCCACAACCCCGTTGGTGTGCATATCGTCACTCATAATCGGTATTCTGAACGCGATAACGCCAGCGATGTCCCCAATACTTCGATGAGCACCATTCACCTGTCCCCCTTTCCCCCACGCTCCCTTTCCCCCCTTCACCCTCCGGGCTGTGCCTGAATCACCTCGATCGTATCTTCCTCAGCCAGCCGCACGTCGTTCCAATCCTGGCGGCGCACCACGCTGTCGTTGAGCGCCACGGCGACCCCGGAGGTCTCCTCATCACTGTCGGGATCGATCTCCAGGTCCCGAAGCAGCTCCGGGAGCGGGTACCCTTCGGGCACAGTGCGGTCGTCGCCGTTGACCGTGATCGGGATGGAGGTCTCAGTGGGGGAACTCATGCTGAATAAGTTGGCGATCCAGCCTCAGAGAAGCGGAGGGGAGAAAACGGCTTGAGCCAGCCGGAGGTTTCCCCCGTGCGGATCAGTCGGGCGATTTCTTCGGCTGTAATTGGCGTGAGCAGAATGCCGTGCCGGTAGTGCCCCGTCGCCATGATGATTCCGGGGGCCGCCGTTTCTCCGAGCAGTGGTGCATGATCGCGGCTGGCGGGCCGTAGGCCGGCCCAGGTCTCGTCGACCGGCAGGTCGCGAATGCCCGGCACCACCTCCCAGCCGCCTTCCAGCAGATCGTAGAGGCCGCCCGCGGTGACCGTCGTGTCGAAGCCCATCTCTTCACTCGTCGCCCCGAGCACGACGCGTCCGTTGCTCTTCGGGGCCAGGTACGCCTCGGGGCCGCGCACCACGTGCTGAAGGTCGAACGGCCGCTTTCGCCGAAGCTGAATCATCTGCCCCTTCACCGGCCGCACCGGGGGCGTTGCCTCGGGCGTCAACCCGTCCAGCTCGCGGGACCACACGCCGGCCGCCACCACGACCCGATTGGCGGCTACGCGCTCGACGCCGGCCGTCCGCACCGCCGGGGCCTCTGCATCCGGGATCACAGCCTTGACAGGGGTCTTCTCGTGCAGCGTGCCCCCCTCGGCCTCGAACGCCACGCGCAGGGCGTCAACGAGACGGCGGTTGTCGACCTGGTGGTCCGACGGCGCAAACACGGCGGCGGACAGGCGCGGAGCGACGAACGGCTCGATCTCGCGCGCCTCCTCCCCGGTCAGCCACTCCACGTTCAGCCCCTGCTCCTGCTGAAACGTGTAGAGGCGCTCCAGGGCCTCGGCGCTGTCGCGGTCGTCAGCCACGATGAGGGTCCCCTCGTCGCGGTAGTCCACCGCCCGGCCGCCGGCCGCTTCCACCCGGTCGACGAAATCCGGCCACCGGCGCAGGCTCTCCCGGTTGACGTCGTAGAGCGTCCGTTCCTCGAACTCGATCTCGGCATCGGGGGCCAGCATGCCGGCGGCCTGGTACGACGTGCCGCGGCCCGCCTTGTCCCGCTCGAAGATCGTCACGGGTGTCCCGCGACGCACCAGCTCGAAGCCGATGCCCAAACCGATCGTCCCGCCCCCCACGATGAGTACGTCTCGGTCCATGTCGCAACGGACGACACTGTCGGAAAACGTGACGAAATCACCTACACGAGGCCGAGCTCGGACAGCACGTCGAGCACCGGAGGAAGGGTCTCCTGCCACAGCCATTCCGCCTCGATCCAGAACCCGTCCACCACCGCCGAATCGACGCGTCCTTCCCGACCCTCAAAGGCGATCTTGTACCGATCGTCCTGCAATCGGTAGACGAGGAGCTCCTCCCGGTCGGGATCGACGAGCCAATACTCCGGGACGCCGGCCGCCTCGTACTCGTAAAACTTTTCGCCGCGGTCGCGGGGGCCGCTTTCCGGCGAGACGACCTCCACGGTCAGGTCGGCCGGCCCGTCGATGTAGGTCCCCGTCATGCGGTCCCGGTGCTCCTCGCGCAGATACACAATGTCCGGCTCGCGCCCACTCGGAATCACGTCGAGCTTCATCTGGAAGGTGGAGCTCCGCACCCAGCCCTCTCCGTGATGCTCCACGTGGACCCGGAGGAGGGTGAGAAAAAACTCGACGATGTCCTGGTGCGCATCCGAAATCGGGCTCATAAAGATGATGTCTCCGTCCACCCACTCCGCACGCGTGTCTTCGTCGGCCCACTCCAAAAACTCATCGTAGGAGACCGGCGGCTTCGGGGGCGTCGTGCGGGTCGGCTTGGGGACGCGGGCCTCAGTCATAGGAGAAGCGGGAACGCTGTATGGAATTCTAGAACCACGTTCTGCTAACGAGCCGCGCCCCGAAGTTGTCCCGAACGCACCGTTTTTCTTCGCGTGTGGAGTACGAGTTGCATCGCCTTTTTCTCATTCCATGCAGCACGACGCCGATCTTCTTATCGTCGGGGCCGGTTTGGCGGGGGCCTGCGCGGCCGTTACGCTCAGCCGCCGCCACCGCGTGCACGTGCTGGAGGCAAACGAGCCCGCGTCCGGGGCCTCCGGCGCGGCGGCGGGGCTCGTGAATCCGTTTATGGGCCGACGCGCTCGGCCCGTCTGGCGCCTGCAGGAGGCGCTCGATGCGGTGCCTACCCTCCTGGCGCAGGCCGACGCCGCCGACCTCTTTTCCGCCACCGGCGTGCTCCGGCCCGCCGTGGAGCCCGATCAGGTCGCGTCCTTTCAGGAAGCCGCCGAGGCGCACCCGGACCTCGCCACCTGGCTTTCCCCGGCGACCGTCCAGGACCGGTATCCCGCCGTTCGCCCCGACCGGGGCGCGCTCTACATTCCGCAGGGCGGGGCCGTGGACGTGGGGGCGATGGTGCGGGCGCTGCTGGCAGCGGCGGAGGAGCGAGGGGCCGTGGTGGAGACGCAGGCGCCTGTTCTGTACTGGCGCGAGACGCCCGACGCTGCGGTGGTGGAGGTGGATCGCGGCGAC
>PXSX01000209.1:3871-5325 GCA_003022655.1 Bacteroidetes bacterium QH_1_64_81
GAACTGCGACGGCTGGGCCTCGACGGCGTGAAAGGACAGACCGTCCGCGTGCGACGCCCAGAGGGGCTCCCGGACTCCCTCCCGCCGATGTCGGGCCGCGGCTACGTCGTGCCCGACGGCGACACCCTCATCCTCGGGAGCAACTACGACAACGATTTCGACGACCTTGCGCCCGACCCCGACGCCACGGCCTACATCCGGGAGAAGACGAGCACAATGATTCCGAGACTCGACCAAGCCGAGGTGCTCGGCGCGACGGCGGGCATCCGCGTGATGCATTCCAGGACCAATCTGCCCCTCCTCGGTCCCCTTCCGAGCCGCGAGCGCCTCTGGACGTTCACCGCCCTCGGCTCGAAGGGGCTGCTCAGCGCCCCTCTCCTGGCCCGCGAGCTGCCCGGCTACCTGCACGATCCGACGACGCTTCCTGGAAGCATCACTCCCGCAACCGTTTGACCCGCAGCGGTTTCAACCTGCAGCCTTCAACCCGCAACTTGCCATGCCCTACCCCACCGCCGACGTCCTCCTCCACCGCGCCCTCCAACACATAGAGGACTGGGAGCAATCTTGGGGCGCGTTCGACCGTCATCCGTCGCTCGGCGTTGACCCCGATCGCCTCGACACCGCCTTCAACGAGTACCTGGAGCGGATGGAGGGCAACTACCCGTTCCATCACCCGCGCTACGCCGGGCAGATGTTGAAGCCGCCGCACCCCGTGGCCCTCGCGGCCTACGCGGCCGCCCAGCGCATCAATCCCAACAATCACGCGCTCGACGGCGGCCCGCCCACCAGCCAGATGGAAAAGGAGGTGGTGGCCGACCTCGCTCACCGGCGGGGGCACCGTGGCCAACCTGGAGGCGCTCTGGGTGGCGCGCGAACTGCATCCGGATCAGGCCCTCGCCGTCGCCGAGAACGCCCACTACACCCATGGCCGCATGAGCGACGTGCTCGACGTGGAGGCGGTGCCGGTCTCGGCCGACGCTCGCGGCCGCATCAATCTCGACGCCCTCGACCGGGTCCTCGACCAGCACGCGATCGGCACGGTTGTGCTCACGGCCGGAACGACGGGCCTCGGGGCCGTGGACGCGATCGACAAGGCGGTTCCACTCTGTGAAGCACACGATGCCCGCGTCCACGTCGACGCCGCCTACGGAGGATTTTTCCGTCTGCTGGCGCAGGAGAACGCGCCCGAGATTGAAGGCTTCTCGGCAGAGCGCTTCCAGGCGATCGAGAGGGCCGACTCGGTGGCCATCGATCCGCACAAGCACGGCCTCCAGCCCTACGGCTGCGGGTGCATCCTCTTCCGCGACCCGGCGGTGGGCCGCTTCTACCAGCACGACTCCCCATACACCTACTTCACGTCCGACGACCTGCACCTCGGCGAAATCAGCCTGGAGTGCTCGCGAGCCGGAGCCGCTGCGGGAGCACTCTGGTGCACCCTCCGGGCGCTCCCGCTG
>PXSX01000210.1:0-2022 GCA_003022655.1 Bacteroidetes bacterium QH_1_64_81
TCGTCGTACTCCATGAGCGGAAAGTCGGTGACCCACAGGAAGGCATCCTCGCCCTCGTCGGCGGGGGGACGGAAGCCGAGCTCTTCGCCCATGTGGAGGCGCAGATCGCCGGCCTGCTCGTAGACGGTCGGCGGATCGCCGGCCAGCGTGAGGATCAGGTCGCCCGCCTCGGCACCCACCTGTTCGGCGGCCTGCCGACCGTACTCGTGGGGCAGCGCGTCGCTGCTCAGGTTCTGCTCGAGGCCGGAGCCGTCGGACGGCAGCTGGAAGTAGATGAGCCCGGCGGCGCCGATCTCGTCGGTCACGTGGTCCTCCAGCCGGTCCATCGCGGCGCGGCCCTGGTCGCCCTCGCCCGGCACCCGGATCGCCACGATGCGCCCGCCGTCGTCCACGATCGACTCGAAGACGCGGAAGCCGCTGCCCGCGAAGCAGTCGCTCACGTCGTGCAGCTTCAGGTCGAAGCGCAGATCCGGCTTGTCGGTGCCGTAGGTACGCAGCGCTTCGTCGTAGGTCATGCGGGGGAAAGGCGTCTCCAGGGTCGTGTCCTCCAGGTCGTCCCAGAGATCCACCATTAGCCCCTCCGTCAGGTCATACATCTGCTCCTCGGTGGCAAACGTCATCTCCACGTCGATCTGCGTAAACTCGGGCTGCCGGTCGGCGCGCAGGTCTTCATCGCGGAAGCACTTCACGATTTGCACGTAGCGGTCGAGCCCGCCCACCATGAGGAGCTGCTTGTAGGTCTGGGGCGACTGGGGGAGGGCGTAGAAGCGACCGCGGTGCAGGCGGCTGGGGACGAGGAAGTCGCGCGCCCCCTCCGGCGTCGACTTCATGAGCACCGGCGTCTCCACCTCCAGAAAGTCGTGCTCGTCGAAGTAGCGGTGGGTGGTCTGGTAGAGGCGGTGGCGGAGCTGGATGTTCTCCTGGAGGTCCGGGCGGCGGAGGTCCAGGTAGCGGTGCTCCAGGCGCAGGTCCTCGTTCGTGTTCATCTGCCGCTCCTCATGAGCGCTCACCACAAAGGGCGGCGTCTCGGACGTGTTGAGTACCACGAGGTCGTCGGCACTCACCTCGATGGCCCCGGTCGCCAGGTCTGGGTTGACCATGTCGTCTCCCCGCGGCCGCACCGTCCCGCGGACGCTGATGACATCTTCCCGACGCAACTGGCCCGCAATCTCGTAGGCGGTCTGGTTGTCCTGGGGCGAAAAGACGACCTGCGTGAGGCCGTACCGGTCGCGCAGGTCCACGAACACGAGTCCCCCGTGGTCGCGGCGGGTGTCGACCCAGCCTTTGAGCACGACCTCGTCGCCCTCATTCTCGGCGCGAATCTTGCCGCAGGTGTGCGTGCGGGCAGGATGGGTGTCCTCAGAGATGAGGTCGGCGCGGGAGGGATGTTCCATGATGGCGGGAAGGGGGGCTACGAACGAGGATGGACGAAGGAGGGAGGGAAGGCCGATGCGTCCGGGCGTGTGTGCGTTTGGGCGTTTGGAGGGATGGAGACATGGAAGCGTGGGAAGTATGGACGCCTGCGCGTCCACGCCTCCGGGGCCTCCACGATCTTTCTCCCACTCTCCCATTCGCCCACACGCAATCACACCTATCCGCGCTCAGGGACGCTTGCGCGGCTTGGAGCGGTCGCGTAAGATCCACCAGACCGAACGACAGAGTCAACCCCCGGTTCATCCTCACCGTGAATTTAGACGTAGAATTAGACAGAGCGAAGGGCGGCCGCTATCTTCTCAGCGTTCACCAGAGTTCTGCGTCGCCCAGGCACGGCACTCCCGCAAGCGAGTCTCCTTTTATTGGTTCCAGGTACAAGATGGCAGCAAGCGGTCCCTCGTCCGGTGAGTCGATGCAGAATGGAGGGGCCGCCGCTCCGACTGAGGGGAATGGGGCGGCCACGGCCGTGGCGGAGCGGCAGGACTTCTTCGGGCATCCGCGAGGCCTCGCCACGCTTTTCTTTACCGAACTGTGGGAGCGGTTCAGCTACTACGGCCTGCGGGCGCTCCTCGTCCTGTTCATGACGGC
>PXSX01000210.1:2069-8906 GCA_003022655.1 Bacteroidetes bacterium QH_1_64_81
CCGGCCACTTCAGCCTGGCGATGCCTGCGCTGGGGCTGCCCGATGTCACCTTCTTCTACCTGGGGCTTGTGCTCATCGTCGTCGGCACGGGGCTCCTCAAGCCCAACATCAGCACGATGGTGGGGGAGCTCTATCCGGAGGGCGGCGCGCGTCGGGATGCGGGGTTCTCGGTCTTCTACATGGGGATCAACTTCGGGGCCATCCTCGGGCCCACCCTCTGCGGCTGGCTCGGGGAGGGGTACAACTGGCACTGGGGCTTTTCGCTGGCCGGGTTTGGCATGCTGGCGGGCCTCGTCTCTTACAAGCTTGGGGCGCCTAACCTCGGCAATGCAGGCCTGCTCGACGCTGACGACGAAGAGGCGGTGCAGCGCAAGAGTCGCAACTTCTATCTCGCCACAGCAGCTGTGGCGGCGGCCCTCGTCGCCTTCGGGTTTCTTGCCACCTCGGGCGTCATCGGGGTTACGCTAACGAGCGTCGCTGAGGCAGTGGGGGTCGGCATCGTCGTTGTCACCGTGGTGTTTTTTGCCTATTTGACCCTGGGGGTGAACGGGGCCGCGGGGATAGCAGGCTTCTTTGCGGTCGCGACCGTCGCCGTCGGCCCGTTTGTCGAGGGCACAGCGCTGGCGGCCCAGATCGCAACGGGCGCTACGGTGATCTTCTTTATCCTCGTCACGATTGCCCGTCTGGTAGCGCCGCAGTACGACGTGTCGCTCAAAAAAAAGCGGCTCTTCGTCATCTTCTGGCTCTTTCTGCTGTCGGCCCTCTTCTGGTCCGGCTTCGAGCAGGCGGGCTCATCGCTGAACCTGTACGCCCGCGACCTCACGGCCCGCAACTTCGGCCCCTTTGCGCTTTCGCAATCCATGGCGCTTTGGGTGACGATCTTTGTGATCGGTCTGCCGGCGGCCTACATTGGCTACCGGACCTTTAAGCGCGAGCGGATGTGGTGGGTGGGCAAAGCCGGGGTGAGCCTGCTCGGAGCGCTTATCGTTGGGTTCCTCGGGTACTTGGCGTACCAAATGGCGGGGGGGTGGACGGTACCGGCGAGCATGCTTCAGAACATCAACCCTACCTTCATCGTCCTGCTGGCGCCCGTGTTTGGGGCGCTGTGGACGTGGCTGTCGAAGGTGAACGCCAACCCGTCGATTCCGATCAAGTTTGCCCTTGGGCTCTTCGGGCTGGCGGCCGGCTTCTTCGTGGTGTCCTGGGGTGCTGCGCAGGCGACGGCGGAGGATCCGGTGGGGGTGCACTGGCTCGTCGTGACGTACTTCTTGCACACGTGCGGCGAGTTGTGCCTCTCGCCCGTCGGCCTCTCCTCGATGACAAAGCTGGCGCCGGAAAACCGCGTGGGACAGATGATGGGCATCTGGTTCGTGTCGTGGCGCTCATCGTGGGCGGAGCGGGCGTCGTGGCGCTGCTCACGGCCCCGCCCGTCAAACGTCTGATGGGAGACGTGGAGTAACGCAATTGCAAGGTAGCGGTCAGAGCTGAGAATGAGGAGTTCTGTGTCTCAATTCGTCGATCATGCCGAGAGGGAATGGGAGAATGGGCGTGTGGGAGAGAGGGAACGGAGGGGCCGATCCCAGATGAATCTGCTGTAGCCTCGCAGGGCAAGGCTTTGACGGGTCCTTTCCCCAACTCTCTGCTTTCGCATTCCACACTTCCAGCTCCGAATTCCATATTCGATATGATCGACGTAGCCATCACACGCCTGCCCCACGCTGAGGGGATCGACCTGCCCGCCTACGAAACGTCTGCCAGTGCGGGGATGGACCTGCGGGCGGCGGTGCCAGTGGACGCTCCCGTGACGCTCGATCCGGGCAATCGCGCGCTCGTGGACACCGGGCTCAAGATTGCGTTGCCGGAGGGCTACGAAGGACAGGTGCGGCCCCGAAGCGGTCTGGCGCACCGCCACGGCGTCACCGTGCTCAACAGTCCCGGTACCATCGACGCGGACTACCGGGGGGAGGTGAAGGTGCTGCTCGTGAACCACGGCCGCGAGCCGTTCACCGTCGAGCGCGGCATGCGCATCGCACAGCTGGTGGTGGCCCGACACGCTCGGGTCGAGTGGGTCCGGCGGGAGGCGTTGGACGAGACGGTCCGTGGACCTGGCGGGTTCGGCTCTACCGGTACGGGGTAAGGCGTGTCGGCCGTATGGGGCTGCCGGCGACCGTGGGAGGGTGGGGGAAGTGGTACAGGGGAAGTGGTAAGGGAACCTGAGCCGGACGGTCGCGGACTCCGCGCTGCACCGTTACGCAATACGCACACCCGAAAAGTTGGGTGTGATGCGCAGCCAGATGGAGGGGCCCGAGCCGGTGGCGGGTACGTCGCGGAGCGGCGATTCAGCGACAGAATCCGTGGGCTGGCAATTCGCGTCCTGGTTGGATACCTTTCTCCACCTGGAGAGAAGGCGCCCCGAGGAGGAACTGGTTGGACAGCGAAGCGCGTTTCTATCATTGACGGAGTTCGGTTATGCGCATCTCCCGTTTCGGTCTCGCCCTGACGGTGCTCGCTGGCGTTCTCCTTGCGGGGGCGTGCGGCGGTCCCCCCACGCTGCGAACGCAGTCTCTGTCTCAAGTCCCAACCGTCGACGGGACCCTTTCCGACTGGGAGGGCACCCTCACCCGCGTCGGCGACGAATCTGTATCGATGAGTGTATTCCCGAGCGACAGCACCGTGTACTTGGCGCTCCTGATTCCGGACCAGTCCTTGATCCGCGCAGTGGCCGAGCAGGGGCTCGTCGTGTGGGTGGACCCGTCGGGCGAGCAGGCGCACACCTACGGCGTGCGGTATCCGCTCGGCCTGCGGGCCCAGCGGGCCGAACGGTTGGCCGGGGCCCCCACGTCGAACTCGTCGCAGCGCTCGCTGGTGCTCGACGATCTGCTTCCGTCGGACCTCGCCGTCATCCGCAACGATACGGTCCGCCACCGCATGCCCGCCGGCCTCTCGTCGGCCTTAGAGGCGAAGGCCACCCTTGAGACCGGCGCGCTGATCTGCGAGATTGCCGTCCCGGTCTCTCCATCCGCGTCCAACGCCGCTACGGATGAACGGCAGCATGGCCTTCACGCGCCACTGGGAGATGCGGTGGCCGTCGGGCTCGAAACCCCGGATCCGGAGGACGACACCGACCTTCTCGACCGGTCGCAGGGCATTCCCTCGGTCACGGGTCGAGGCGGCCGGGGCCGTCGGGGGCGCTCCCCGCGGGGGCGACGGCGCGGCCGACGAGGCCAACCGTCGTCTCCCTCCTCACAGGCCCCTGAGCAGCCCACGCTCGACCTGTGGACGCGAGTGGTCGTGGCCAACGGGTCGTGACGTGCCGGCGTGTAGAACACGCCCATTATGAGAGGGCGCGACGTGAAGGCCGAGGCGCCTCCTGACTTTGCGTTGAGCGGGCATCTCCCATGTACGCTACCTTCCGTCCCGTCGCAATCCTCGTGCTTGGCCTCTTCGGCCTGCTCACGATGCCGGCGAGCGCACAGGTGGAATCGGGGCAACGCTTCACAGGAACGATAGTGGGCGCCGTTGACGGAGACACCTACACCGTCTGGCGCTCCGCGGAGGACACTGTAACGGTTCACCTCTGGGGTGTAGATGCCCCGGAGTCGGGCCAAACGTACGGCGCCGCCACGACCCGCGCCGTGCGGAACTACGTCGACGGAAAAAGTGCGTGGGTCTCTGTGAAATCTGTCAATCCGCGCGGTCGTGCCATAGCCCGAATCGAGGTGCGGGGCCGAGACCTTTCGGAGATGCTGCTCCATCGTGGACTCGTGTGGCACTACGTCCAGCAGGCCCCGGGCGATACGACGCTCGAACGCTTGGAGCGGCAGGCCCGATCTGCGGAGCGGGGCCTCTGGTCACAGTCCTCGCCGACCCCGCCGTGGGAGTGGAGAAGCGCACGTGACTCGGGGGGACGGTGAGGGTTCCGGACGGGGAGCCCTGATGAGTATGCGGAAGGAAGACAGAGGAGACGACACCTGGGCAAGATCGGCCCAGAATTGGAGCCACGCGCAATCGTGGCCCTCAGGCCAGCCGGTCGGTGGCGCGGGCCCCGTTTTCGAGGTGGCTCGTGTCGTTCCGGCGGGCGATGGTCCACGCGCCGTTCCGCTTCGCCACCTTCGTGAGGCTGGCGAGCGGGCATCCCGGATCGGGCACGTCCTCGCCCACCAGGCCGTGCAACACGCCCTGCACCGTGATGCCGTGTCCCACCAGAATCAGCGTCTCGCCTGCGTACCGGTCGGCCAGGCACTGCCCGGTGGTCCCAAGGCGGGCGAGGGCGCGGTGTCGGGACTCCGGGTAGGTGGGCTGCCGACAGGACTCGGGAGGTTGTTGGATCTCTACGTGCTCGAACCGAGCGGCGAGCGTAGCGGGATCGAGGGTGTCCGGGGCGGTCTCGAACCAATCGTCATTGAACCATTCTCCAAGTCCCGGCTCCAGCAGGATCGGGGTGTCCATCGCGTCGGCGGCGTAGTGGGCCGTCTCCACGGCGCGCAGAAAGGGGGACGACACGATCCGGTCGGCGCCGAGGGCCGCCACGCGGCGGCCCAGCTGCTTCGCCTGGCGCACGCCGTCCGGCGACAGGCCGGGATCGTGCGGGCGGTCGGCCGTGGCGGCCCAGTCGGGATCGGCAAAATCCTGGCGGTTGGCATGGCGGGCGAGCCAGAGGGTCTGCATACGATGAGTCCCGAGGTGTTTTCGATGTGCGGTAATTGCGGCGGGATGGGTCCGATACCAATTCCGGTCCGATGAATTTCCCTGCGGCCGTTGGTCTATCAAACGCTTGGTTCCCTGAAATCTTCCACACCCCGATTCCTCCAATGTCCACAGCCTCGGCGATGGGGACGAGGGAGCCGTGGTACGCGATCAGTTCAAGGCAGGGATAAAACTCGTCGATGGTTTCGACGGCCACGGTCGCCAGGTCCTCTTTCCATGGCGGGCGAGGGGGAAGACGGCTCGGTCGGCGTCGCCGATTCGGGCGGAGGAGGATCGGGAGATTCCTCCTGCGGCGTCTCGTCCTGATCCTTGTGCAGGCAGCAATACTTGTATTTGACGCCACTTCCGCAGGGGCAGGGGTCGTTGCGGCCAACTTCTCTCATGAGGGAAGGAAATGAGGCAAAGGGAGAGCATGCGGTATCCCGGTGCACCCTACCTGCCACACGCGCTGAGTGATCCGCCCAGACGGATCGATCGAGCGGGAACTGGATCCTTGCGGGGACGGTCTGTTCGGCTCTACCGAGACCGGCACGACCCCATGAACGTCCGCTATCCGGCAGCCCCTCGGCTCCGTCAAATCTGCAGGCGCCTGCCACGACGGCAGACTCGGTTGCCGGATTTTCGGGGCAACTGGGGCCGGAATCCGGGTGGTACGGGTCTTGATTCTCGCGGTACGTGGAACGCTTGTCAAAGCCGGGCATCATCGATGTTCCGGTCCCGACCCTTTTCGCCGCATCGTTGAACCAAGACGTTGAAAGGTGATCCGCCATGACGCAGCTTACTCGCCGCACCTCGGACCGCAGGCTTCGAGACCTGCAGCGCGAGGTCGACAGCATCTTCGATCAGTTGCAAAATAACACGCTCACCGTGAGTGGCGAGCGCACGAGCGAGCGGACGGACGAAGGGGAAGAATACGTCCGCGTGGAGCGCGCCTTCGGCAACTTCCACCGCACGTTCACCCTGCCGAACGCGGTTGACCGAGAGAATGTGGAGGCCGCTTACGAGGACGGCGTGCTGACGATCCACGTGCCGAAGACGGAGGAGAGCACGCGTCGTCAGATTGAAATCCAGTAGCACGGCCGTCCTGCGGCACACACGCTGCCGTCCCGCTCTGGGGCGAGCATGCAAGCACTCGCCTGATGCCCAGTCGGTCCCGGCGCCTGTCGGGACGGGCTGGGCTTTTTTGTTGGTCCTCGGTGGAACGCAGAGGAACCAAAAGCGTGGGAGTGCCGGTCGTTTTTCGATGGCCCTCTTCTTCCACGTTCTCGTTCCGTCGCCACACGCATGACCCAACGCGTCGCTTTTCAGGGGGAGCCGGGCGCCTTTAGCGAAGAGGCGGTCCGGTGCACGTTTGAGGACGCAGATCTCCACCCCTGCGCCACGTTCGAGGATGTGTTCGAGGCCGTGGAGGAGCAGGCGGTGGACCGGGCCGTGGTGCCCATCGAGAACGCCGTGTTCGGCAGTGTGCGGGTGAACTACGACCACCTCCGCACCCACGCCGTCACGATCGTCGGCGAGTGTCAGCTCCGCATTCACCACTGCCTCGTGGCGCCCGCGGAGGCCACGATCGACAACCTGGAGGTCGTGCGTTCGCACCAGCAGGCGCTAGGACAATGTCGCGACTGGCTCCGCGCCCACGCCCCGCACGCGACGCCCGAGGCCACGCCGGACACGGCAGGGGCCGCTCGGGCCGTGGCGGAGGCGGGAGATCCGACGGTGGCGGCAGTCGCCTCGCGCCGAGCCGCCGAGCGGTATGGCCTCGACGTGCTGGCGGACGGTCTGCAAGACAATGCGCACAACGTTACGCGCTTTCTTGTGCTTGCGCCGGAAGGGGCGGGCGCGGCCCCGGTGGGCACCGGGGCGCCCAAGACCTCCCTCGCCTTCGTGTTGCAGGAGAACGTGCCGGGGGCGCTCTTCAAGAGCCTCGCCATTTTTGCCCTCCGGGAGCTGGACCTTGCCAAGATCGAAAGCCGTCCCCTGGTGGGCCACCCCGGTCGCTACCGGTTCTACCTGGACGTGCACGGTGACGTAGAGGATGAGCCCGTGGCGCGGGCGCTGGACCACCTCCGGGAGATTACGATGGAGCTTCAGGTGCTCGGGTCGTATCCGCAGGGAGCGACATATCCGAAA